>JAWFOO010000018.1:0-26197 GCA_032511625.1 Streptococcus mitis
AATGAAAATCAAAGAGCAAACTAGGAAGCTAGCCGTAGGCAGTACTTGAGTACGGCAAGGCGAAGCTGACGTGGTTTGAATTTGATTTTCGAAGAGTATGACCAGCTTGCGGGCTGGTCTTTGTGTTCTTTTCACAGTCTCATCAACCAGTTAATCGATTATTCTATTTTTTACTTCCAAAACCTTGGAAAAGGCTTTCTTTTGTGATATACTTTACATATAAATACAAGAGAGCTCGTCATACTCGACTCTGTTGACACAAAATCAATCCAGTCCCGTTATCCCTGTTCTCGGTCAATATCAAGGAGGATAGCTATGAAAGCTGTTGTTGTAAATCCAGAAAGCACTGGTGTTGCTGTTGAAGAAAAAGTACTCCGTCCACTTGAAACTGGGGAAGCACTTGTAGAAATTGAATACTGTGGTGTTTGCCACACTGACCTCCACGTTGCCCATGGTGACTTTGGTCAAGTACCAGGACGTGTCCTAGGTCACGAAGGTGTTGGTATCGTCAAAGAAATTGCCCCAGATGTAAAAAGCCTTAAAGTTGGCGACCGCGTCAGCGTTGCTTGGTTCTTTGAAGGATGTGGTACTTGCGAATACTGTACAACTGGCCGTGAAACTCTTTGCCGTACAGTGAAAAATGCCGGCTACTCAGTAGACGGAGGTATGGCTGAACAATGTATCGTAACTGCAGACTATGCTGTCAAAGTTCCTGACGGACTTGATCCAGCCCAAGCCTCTTCTATCACATGTGCTGGTGTAACAACCTATAAAGCCATTAAAGAGGCCAAAGTTGAACCAGGTCAATGGGTTGTTCTTTACGGCGCTGGTGGTCTTGGTAACCTAGCTGTTCAATATGCTAAAAAAGTATTCAATGCTCATGTCATCGCAGTTGATATCAATAACGACAAACTTGCCCTTGCAAAAGAAGTAGGAGCTGACATTGTTATTAACGGCCTCGAAGTTGAAGATGTACCTGGACTCATCAAGGAAAAAACTGATGGCGGAGCTCATTCAGCTGTCGTAACTGCTGTGTCTAAAGTTGCCTTCAACCAGGCTGTTGACTCAGTTCGTGCTGGTGGTCGCGTTGTCGCTGTCGGCCTTCCTTCTGAAATGATGGAACTCAGTATCGTAAAAACCGTTCTAGATGGAATCCAAGTCATCGGTTCTCTCGTTGGAACTCGTAAAGACTTGGAAGAAGCCTTCCAATTCGGTGCAGAAGGTTTGGTAGTTCCAGTTGTTCAAAAACGTCCAATAGAAGATGCCGTAGCCATTTTCGACGAAATGGAAAAAGGTCAAATCCAAGGACGTATGGTACTCGACTTCACCCACTAATCTATTAGAAACCTATTTTAAAAGTTGGAATGCGCTTCCAACTTTTTTATATTAAATTTTTAAATAAGGATTCAAAAAAACTTCTCTAAAACTCAATATATCAATATTTTCAGATGTAATCTTTTTAATTATTTTATGATAAATAGTTGATTTTTAGATGAAAACGGTTTATACTTAAAAAGTCTTAAAGTTTTCTTAAACGAAAACTAAAACAAAAAAGGAGGAATGACAATAATGAGTATCGGAATCATTATTGCGAGCCACGGCGAATTTGCTGCGGGTATTCATCAGTCAGGATCTATGATCTTTGGTGAACAAGAAAAGGTTCAAGTTGTAACCTTTATGCCAAATGAAGGTCCTGATGATCTATACGCTAAGTTTAATAACGCTGTTGCTGCATTTGACGCAGAAGATGAGGTTCTAGTTTTGGCTGACCTTTGGAGTGGATCTCCATTTAACCAAGCTAGCCGCGTGATGGGAGAAAATCCTGAGCGTAAGTTTGCCATCATCACAGGACTTAACTTACCGATGTTAATTCAAGCCTACACAGAGCGCCTCATGGACGCTGCTGCAGGTGTAGAAAAAGTCGCTGCTAATATCATTAAAGAAGCCAAAGATGGCATCAAAGCTCTTCCAGAAGAGCTAAACCCAGTTGAGGAAGTAGCAAGCGCTGCAGCTGCTCCAGTTGCCCAAGCTGCGATTCCAGAAGGAACTGTCATCGGAGACGGTAAACTCAAAATCAACCTTGCTCGCCTAGACACTCGTCTACTTCACGGTCAGGTTGCAACTGCTTGGACTCCAGATTCAAAAGCAGACCGTATCATCGTTGCTTCAGATAACGTAGCTAAAGACGAATTACGTAAAGAATTGATTAAACAAGCAGCTCCAGGTAAAGTGAAAGCAAACGTTGTTCCTATCCAAAAACTAATCGACGTTGCGAAAGATCCTCGCTTCGGAGGAACACATGCCCTTATCTTGTTTGAAACACCTCAAGATGCCCTTCGTGCTATCGAAGGTGGCGTGCCAATCAAAACTCTTAATGTTGGATCAATGGCTCACTCAACTGGTAAAACAATGGTTAACAACGTTTTGTCTATGGACAAAGAAGACGTTGCTACATTTGAAAAAATGCGTGACCTTGGTGTTGAATTTGATGTACGTAAAGTACCAAACGACACCAAAAAAGATTTGTTTGACTTGATCAACAAAGCAAACGTGCAATAATCGATTTTATGAAAGGATTTTAAAGATGTCTATTATTTCTATGGTTTTAGTAGTCGTTGTAGCCTTCCTAGCAGGTCTTGAAGGTATCCTCGACCAGTTCCAATTCCATCAACCAATCGTAGCTTGTACCCTTATCGGTCTTGTTACTGGTAACCTTGAAGCAGGGATCATCCTTGGTGGTTCTCTTCAAATGATCGCCCTTGGTTGGGCTAACATCGGAGCTGCCGTAGCTCCTGACGCTGCTCTTGCTTCTGTTGCTGCTGCCATTATCATGGTTCTTGGTGGCGACTTTACTAAGACAGGTATCGGTGTTGCCCAAGCAGTTGCTATCCCTCTTGCAGTTGCTGGTCTATTCTTGACTATGATTGTCCGTACACTCTCTGTCGGATTGGTTCACACTGCTGATGCTTCTGCTAAAAAAGGTGACTTCAAAGCAGTTGAACGTGCTCACTTTGTCGCACTTCTTCTTCAAGGTCTTCGTATTGCAGTCCCTGCAGCACTCCTTCTAATGGTACCAACTGAAACCGTACAAAGCATTCTAAATGCTATGCCTGATTGGCTTAAAGATGGTATGGCTATCGGTGGTGGTATGGTCGTTGCCGTTGGTTACGCTATGGTTATCAACATGATGGCAACTCGTGAAGTATGGCCATTCTTCGCTATCGGTTTCGTGCTTGCTGCCGTGTCAGATATTACTCTAATCGGATTTGGTGCTATCGGTGTTGCTATCGCTCTTATCTACCTTCACCTTTCTAAAACTGGTGGAAATGGTGGCGGAGGAGCCGCAACTTCTAACGACCCAATCGGCGATATCCTAGAAGACTACTAAGATAAGAAAGGACTGAAAACATCATGACTGAAAAACTTCAATTAACTAAATCAGATCGTAAAAAAGTTTGGTGGCGTTCAACTTTCTTACAAGGTTCTTGGAACTATGAACGTATGCAAAACTTGGGTTGGGCTTACTCATTAATTCCAGCTCTTAAAAAACTCTACACTAAAAAAGAAGATCAAATCGCTGCTCTTGAACGCCATCTTGAGTTCTTCAACACTCACCCATACGTAGCCGCTCCAATCATGGGGGTTACTCTTGCACTTGAAGAAGAACGTGCTAACGGTGTTGAAATTGATGACGCTGCTATCCAAGGGGTTAAAATCGGTATGATGGGACCTCTTGCTGGTATCGGTGACCCAGTATTCTGGTTTACAGTACGCCCAATCCTTGGATCACTCGGTGCTTCACTTGCCCTTACTGGTAATATCTTAGGTCCAATCCTCTTCTTCGTTCTTTGGAACTTGATTCGTATGTCATTCTTGTGGTATACACAAGAGATTGGATACAAGGCTGGATCAGAAATCACTAAAGATATGTCTGGCGGTATCCTTCAAGACATCACTAAAGGAGCTTCTATCCTTGGTATGTTCATTCTTGCTGTCCTTGTTCAACGTTGGGTAAATATTAAATTTGCTTTCGATGTTGCCAAAGTTCAACTAGATGAAAAGGCTTATATCCATTGGGATAAATTGCCAGAAGGATCTAAAGGTATCCAAGAAGCATTCGCACAAGTAGGACAAGGATTGTCTCAAACACCTGAAAAAGTTACTACTTTCCAACAAAACTTGGATATGTTGATCCCTGGACTATCAGGACTACTCCTTACTCTCCTTTGCATGTACTTGCTTAAGAAAAAAGTATCTCCAATCACTATTATCCTTGCACTCTTCGCAGTGGGTATTGTGGCACATGTTCTTCACATCATGTAATCAAGCAACTTAAAAGGAATCAGGTTCTAAAATCTGATTCCTTTTTTCTATACTTTTATTCGGCCAAGGCACCCATTGGATCCCATGGTGCGAGTACAATTGGTTCTGATTCATAGGCAGCTTGTTCTTCTGCTGTCAGCAATTCTTTACGGACAACGATTTGGTAAGTGTATTCGTCCATCCAAGCGTCTGAGGCAACAAAGTAACCATCGGTACCAACCTTGTCTCCCCATGAGTTTTCAACCTTCCACTTGGTTGACTTCCCATTTTCATCCAAATCAACACCTGTCAAGACCATGGCGTGGGTCATCAAACTTTCGCTGTAGTCCAAACGTCCAGCCTTGTCTTGAGTGAGTTTAATGTCCATGCTTGATTCAAAGTCATAAACATCTGTCGCAAGAATTCCAGCTTTACGGTTGCTGAGTTGACCGACATCTGATCCAAACCAAACAGTCTCACCTGCTTGCATTTGGGCAATCGCTAATTCTTTCAAGCGTTCCATCGGTACATTGATGTAACGAACCGCACGGCTACCAACCACATTCCCCAACATCTCAACTGTGTAAGATTTGCCGTAAGGCTTGTCAGCAGTTGGGGCATTGATAACAGAAACATAGTCCTCTAGAGGAAGATTGACATATTTCTTGTAAAACTCTTGTGGTGTAATACCCTTTTCACTTTGGTAGTTGTTATCCTTATCACGATAAGCAAAGTCAAATTTACGTGGTGGAAGACCCAATGACATAGCAAGGAAGTTAAAAATTTCTTGCAAGAGGTCTTCTTTCTTAGCTTGAACAGTCGCTTGGTCTGCACCAGAAGCGAGCAAGTCACGCAAGATTTGAGCATCTTGACGAAGCAATTTGTTAAGGATTGCATTTAGCTCACGGCTGCTACTAGATGAAACAGACTCAGGGTAAACTGACTTAGGCACGACACCGTATTTCTCAAAGAGAGAAACGACCATATCCCATTGACCGCCATCTTGTTGTGGAGTTTGAAGTAGGAATTTAACCTTACGACTCGTCAAGTCTTGGTCTGCAGTCGCAATCACTTGCTCCAAGAACCAGTTAGATTTTTCATACTTGTCCCAGAAGAATGTGTGGGCCTGTGATAACTCAAAATTTTCCAATTTGTATTGCGAGATGAGTTTGTGGCGGAAGGTATTGAGAGCTGCGAACATCCAGCAACGACCAGAAGCCTTCTGGTTAGTGACCTTGTCCTTGGTCAAATCCAATGAGAAAACAGGTGTATTGTTCACATGGCTTTGGCGACGCTCAAGGGCTGCAAAAATTCCGTTGTGGCTGGCAGCATTTTCAATCGCTTGGTATTTTACATTTGCTTCATAATTGGCAAATAGTTTATCAGTAAATGATTCTTGAATCGCGTTCATAGATTCCTCCTTTTATTCTACAGTCTATTATAACTCTTTTCACAAAGGAAGCAACTGAAAAACATAAAAGGCAAGGATATTCTTCCTCACCTTTTCGAATATAAATCAAATTAAGCAATATTCGCAAGGAGAGCTTCTAACTCTTCCTTGGTCAAGCGACGCCATTCTCCTCTCTGCAAGTTCTCATCCAATACTAGCGTTCCCATAGTCAAACGTTGCAAGTCTACTACTTCCTTGCCACAGTAGCCCACCATACGCTTGATCTGATGAAACTTCCCTTCTGCAATGGTCACACGGATTTGACTTTGATTCTTTTCTGTCTCTATGGACACAAGCTCCAGTTTAGCAGGCTGACAAGTAAAGTCTTTAAGAGGAATTCCCTTGGCAAATGTCTCCACATCTTCTTGGGTCATAATTCCCTTGACTTGTGCCAGATAAGTCTTGTCCACATGACGCTTAGGTGAAAGAAGAGCATGGGCAAGCTTGCCGTCATTAGTCAAGAGCAAAAGACCATGCGTGTCAATATCCAAGCGTCCTACTGGGAAAACTTCCTTGCTCCGAGCAATATCATCCAGCAAATCCAGAACCGTTCTGTGCTTAGGATCCTCAGTCGCTGAGATGACTCCTTTGGGCTTGTTCATCATGTAGTAGACAAACTCTTCATACTCCAACACTTGCCCGTCAAAGCGAATTTCATCTCTTTCTTCATCAATCTGCAGTTTCGCTGACTTTTCTTTTTTACCATTTACCATCACGCGCCCAGACTTGAGCAAGTTTTTGACCTCAGTCCGACTCCCCACAGCGCAGGCAACTAAAAATTTATCTAATCTCATAGAACTATTATATCATACTCAAAAGGAGGCTGGTACAATGACCAACCTCCTTTTCGTTTCATATTCTTCAAAAATCGCTTCAAACCGCGTCAACGTCGCCTTGCCGTATATATGTTACTGACTTCGTCAGTTCTATCTGCAACCTCAAAACAGTGTTTTGAGCTGACTTCGTCAGTTCTATCTACAACCTCAAAGCAGTGCTTTGAGCAACCTGCGGCTAGTTTCCTAGTTTGCTCTTTGATTTTCATTGAGTATCAGATTTAGGAAATTAACTTCCTCGTCTCCAGAAAATCGCTAAGACAATCATGGAACCTAGTACTGCCGGAATAATGGCAGTTCCTGCTATTATCGGTCCCCAAGTCCCAAAAAGCAAGTGGCCTATAAAGGCACCAATCCAACCTAGAAACATTTTTCCAAAGCATCCCATACGTTCTCCACGATTGGTCAAAGCACCTGCCAAGAATCCCACTAGGAGACCAACGAACATACTTCCTAACATATTATCTCCTTAATTTGCCCAATCTCCGTTACGAAAGAGTGGTACACGTGTCCCATCCTCACGGATACCATCGATATCCATTTGGTTAGAACCAATCATAAAGTCTACGTGAACATCTGAACGGTTAAGCCCCGCGGCTTCAAGCTCCTCTTCGCTCATCTCCGCTCCACCAACAACGCTAGTTGCATAGGCTGCACCGATAGCCAAGTGATTTGACGCATTTTCATCGAAAAGGGTGTTAAAGAAGGTAATGCCTGACTGAGAAATTGGGCTTGGATCTGGTACCAAGGCACATTCACCCAAGGCACGCGCACCCGCATTTTCAAAGACAAGGTCTTTCATGACTTGATCACCCTTCTCAGCAGTGATATCTACGATTTGTCCATCCTTAAAGGTTACCTTAATACCTTCAATGATATTCCCATTATAGCTAAGCGGTTTTGTAGAAGTTACATAACCATCTGCACGACGGAAGTCAGGTGCTGTGAAGACTTCTTCTGTCGGCATATTTGGCAAGAATCCTTCTCCTTGCGCATTGATAGCACCAGCTGATTCCCAAACGTGGTTCTTCGGCAAACCAAGTGTCAAATCTGTTCCTGGCGCTGTGTAGTGAAGGGCTGAAAATTGTTCTTTATTAAGCATATCAGCCTTACTCTTGAGGATGGCTGCATGCTCTTCCCAAGCCTTAACAGGATCTGCTTCATAAACGCGACAAGTCTTGAAGATTTGGTCCCAAAGGAGATCAACTGCTTCTTCATCGCTCGCAGCATTTGGAAAGACTTTTTTAGCCCACTCAAGTCCAGCAGCGGCTGCTACAGTCCAGCTAACCTTATTGGATTGTGTTGCGATACGCATTGGCTTCATGGCAAGTCCCATCGCTTTAGCAGAAGCTGAAAGCTTGTCAGCATCCACACCGTTCAAGGCACCTGGGTCAGAAGAACGAACCCCAAGACGGCTAGCCTTGTTCTCCAAGAGATAGTTCATCTCAGCAATCTTGTATTCTGGCACATTGTCCAGACGCTCCATCGGAGCATGTAGGAATTTCTCACGGTTAATCACATCATCTGTCCACTGAACGATAACCTCATGCGCACCCAAGGCATAAGCTTCTTTCACGATTAAATGAGCCAACTCGCGTTGCTCCACATCAATTGAGAGAGCCAAAGTGTGACCAGGCTGCACGTTAATTCCATTCGAAACCAACAATTTCGCATATTTTTCTAGATTTTCTTTAAAATTTGGTAAAACCATGTTATTTTCTCTTTTCTATATTTTTTAATTTTTATTCAAAGCAGAGAGTAGGCCTGCTAAAGCAATAGTACCTGACAAAAGTGCTGTTGATAGAAGGATTGTTTCATCTGCCAGCTCTAGCTGATAGTTAAAAACTTTTTGAGCTAGTTTGTCTTTTACAAAATCCTTTCCTTACTAGTATATCACATATATTGGTATTTGAAAAAACAAGCTTACTGAAGCTTGTTTTAATTAGCTATTGCAAAAATTTTGTACATACCTTTCCACTTCTTTTTCCATATATTGAATCTCACCAATATCCCATCTATTTTTTTTAGAAGTTATCTTTGCCATCATCTGTAATTTTAAACTCTGACGATGGAATATCCCTTCTCTTTCCCATTGTTCTAATTTAGCCTCTGGATAGGAGTTGCCAAACCTGGAGTTCTGACTATCGGTAATAATACAAAGGTTACCAAAGGAATGTAAAAACTCAGTAGGTAATTGGCTCTCTCCATCATGTCCATTTGGATTCTGAGGATACCAATGCTCTATGGAGCGACGATATGCAAATTTGAAATGATCAAAATTAATATCCTTGTACTCTTTCTCTAATTCGGCACGATTTATCCATAAAACATAATCTACAAAGTTAAAAGCATAAACAGGAATTGCCCCGTATTTTTTGATAGTTTTATCTTCTGTGAACAATCTTTCTTTAGCATATCTTACTGCCATTTTTTCAAGAAAATTCTTAAAGAGACTAGCAAATTCTGTTTGATTTAACTCTTCAATATGGTTAAACAAGAATTGCAAGATTTCATATAACCAACGACTATCACGATTGGCAGTAAAGGTCACAGCAAACATGGATTGAAGGAGGATAATATTTTTGTTTAAATTGTCAAAAGTATTGTTTTGATAATTAATTCGAACATATTTCCATCCTCCATTTTCATTTCGTTGATATGTCTCATACTTACCTCGTTTGATTTGCCATTCGGTTTCATTTTCTAATTGGACATTTTTTACGATAAGCGTATCAAATATATGCTTCATAGTCAGAAGTAGTTGCCCAAATTGTTGGACCCATTCTCTATCTCGTCGTTCAATTTCAAAAATTTTCAATAATTTTTTATCATCAAATGTAGTTTCATCATTTCCTTCCATGATGAAAAAAACTTGAAGCAAAAATGTTGGAAAATCAATTACAGTCGTATAATTTGAAATATCTGCTCCATTATTTACTAAGCTACTACTTTCATATTTTGTCTGAGTAATTGAATCTAGTAAACTTCGTTGCTCAATTTTTTTTACTCTTATTTTCTCAAATACACTTTCCAATTTGAAGTTAGTAAATTCTTTACCAAAAATTTTCTCCCCCTCTTCATCAGTATTGTTTGGTCTACTTCGGATTTGAAAAGTTTTTATTACCGGCTTATTAAATTCTGCACAGGCGTCCCAAATTCTTGCAAACTTTTGCGCCATTTCTTGATCTGTACCGAACTTAGCCATCATTTGCGCCTTAAGAATCTCATGAGCCTCTAGTTGTTCTCCTCGAGAGTTGAAACGTTCGAAATAAAGATTCAAATCTAAATCTTCAGGAAGTATACTCCGAAAAATGATGACATTCTCAAAAAGATAATCAACGAAAGACTGAGGATCAAGACGGCGCTCCTCTAGCACTTTTTTCAATGCGTCTTTAGCATATCTGTAACCTCTAGTCAGCTCATTTTCATCGTCCTCTGAAATTTCTTGCTTGGCAAATAGATCTTTAATATTCTTATTTGATTTCTGCCTAGCTGGGAAGGTAAGATTGACAGCTTTCAATTTATCAAAACCAAACTCATGCTTCAAAGCTAAGGCAATCAAATTAAGGGCTGTTGTCCGTTGTTGACCATCTATGATTTTGAAAATGTTATTCTCTTTATTAACGACTAATGTTCCAATATAGTAATTGTCTCTATTTTCTTGAAAAGCATCTGCTACGTCGTTCAATAACTGCTCAACTTCATCATAAGTCCAGGCAAAATTTCTCTGATAAAGAGGAATAGCATAGGTATCTTCATTTAATAAACGATTAACTGATAAGCTTATATGTGTTTCTACCATTTATCTTTTTCCTCTTCTATAATCTTGTCCACAGTATAATTTTCAAATAGCTCTCTATCTATTTTGACCATAAAATCATTCGGAGTGACAGCATGAGATAAAAGTTGAAATAGCTTTTGAACCTCTTTTTGTCTAAACCTTCCACCAGCAGCATAGTTTCCAACTGTCGCATCATATATGGCTTTAGACTTAACTCGAGGGTAATAAGACCAAATAAATAAGGTTTCTACTATCTCCTTTGATAGCTCATCTTTTCCAAATCTCTCTGCAAAAAGTGAACAAATATTTAAGAACATATTGTGACACTTGAGGTAGCGTCCTTTTGAGCTATTGTAAATGTTCAACATACCTTCTGGATAAGCTAGATTTTTTTCTCCCTCTGACTCATTGGAGACTCGTAACTCTTCATTTAAAAATTTTTTATGAACTCTAATAGTTTCATGGGCCGATTCAATATACTCAAAAAATTTACTTCCATCAATGATTGGCATAGTAATGGACATGGGGAGATTTTCAATATGACGATACAATTCTAGATATGGAAAGTTCTGATTCAAATCAACGCCTTTAAAATCGTCAATAAAATCCTCTGTAAAACGCAGATAAGATCCATAACGCTTGTTTGTCAATCCTGTCTCTCCTCGAGACCAACGTCTCATACGGAAAAGATGTTTATCAAACAACTCTTTGAGACTTAAATCTTTATCTTCTACAAATTGCTCCCACTTTTCAACAATCTTTTCATCTTCTGAATCTTCCTTGCGAAGATGATAGGCTTTGAGCAAATCATGAGGTTCTAAAGATTTTCCACGATTATTCTGAGAATCAAATAACTGAAAGGCTTCAGATAATCGTTCCTGTGGCATAGTAATCACGGAGACAGAACAATTTTCCAATAAAAAGTTACAAATATCTTTTGCCTGATTTTCGCCAACCAATTGAGTCAAATTTTCCCACTCATTATAATTTTCACTCGCATGATAGCAAGATAGCTCTCCAAATTCAGCACTCAGCAGTTGATTAGCACCCTTATAATTCTCTAAATCATCTAATAAATGAAGAAACAAGGAAATAGAAATTAGCCGTTGCTGTCCATCGACAATATCTAAGTATATTTCCTTTTCATGCAAGATTTCATGCAAGATAACGGAACCAATCTGATATTCCTTTTTTACCATAGCATCTCGTAAATCATAAAAAAGATTACGGATATGTTTTCTGTTCCATTTATATGGTCTTTGATAAGAAGGAATCCGCAAATTCTCTTCTTTCAATAGTTCTCCAACCTTTTTAGAAGTAAATTGAATAGTCATTTTATCCTCATCTATATTTATCTATCATTTCTTGAACTGTTTGCTTCATATCCTCTACTAAAATCCGAGGAGACAAAACAGTAACTGCTTCCCCTTGCCCCAGCAACCAGCGTTTAAGCCCCGGTGTATGCTGACTTTCAAACTTAAAATGAGTCCAGTCGCCATTTTTCCCAACTATTTTTGCATTTGGAAATTGATCCATCACAATCGTCGGATCGTACAAGTACTCGATTTCAATACTGATTTTCTTCCCGATAAAAGCATCTACTCTCTCGTTACGAATGTCGCCATCTCTAAATTTATCTCGATAAGAAATAGAGGGTTTCTCTATATCACTAAGAGACCATGACTGGATGCGATCTACTCTTAAAGTAATATAAGTAGCATGTTTCAACTGGTAGACAACTAGATAGAAATAATGACTATCATAATAAAGAGAGACTGGCAAAACAGTCTGTTTCTTAGAAGACTCAGAATAAGGTTTTTGATAGATAATGTCTAGAACTTGTTCATGCAAAATGGCTTCTGATAAATTCCAAATTTTCTCTATTCTATTTTGTTGATCCGTTAAGGGAGCATAGTTCAGCTTTTCACTTCCAATAATCTGCTCGATTTCTTTCCGATCATCACGGGGAACTAAGTTCAGTAAATTATTTAGTAAGCTAGCAATTTCTGGTCTATTCAGTGCTCGATTTTCCAATAAAATCTTTGAAATAACGAGAATATCCTTTTTATTAAAAACTGACTTACTTGCTAAACAATACTTATTCGTTTTACGGTTATAAAGTAAATCTCCACTATAACTGGTGTGACTAGATAAAATATCACGGAGTAGCGAAAAATCTCTCTGAATCGTCTTTTCACTAACCTCAAATTCCTGAGCCAATTGCTTTTTCCCTAACTGAGTCCCAAACTGTAAGCGTAAAAAGATCGTTAGTAGTCTCTCCTGATCATTCATTTGCAGTCCTTCTTATTATTTTTCAAGCGATGTTAAACATGCTGCCATTCCCCACTTAAAACGCACAATCAAACGAGATTGGACATTTTTCAACTGATCTGGTTCAGAATTACCAGATAAAACAATTTGCTTATTCTTAATATGTTGAGAATTAAAAAGATTAAAAAATTTTTCTTGAATCATGTCATCTTTTTCTCCCAATACCTGAATATCATCTACGATTAGGAGATCAAACTCCTCACTTCTAACTTTTTGTATTTCTAGCTCATTTTCCAATAAGTTTTCGGCAGAAATGTATTTTACTCGTTTTTCTGGATTATTCTCAAGAACCTTATTACCAATAGCTTGCAGGAGATGTGTTTTACCCGAACCTGATTCTCCATAAATATAAAGAGGATTATATTTTAATCCTAAGTTCTCTACTACAGCTACGGCCCCTTTCTTTGCTAAATCATTACCATCTTTTTCTAGAAAATTTTCAAGTTGATATTTGTTATTTAATCCTGTATTGTTCATCATTTAAACCTCTAACCTTGCACTTTATATTCAAAACGATTAAAGCAAAATAAACTAGCCCTTAGATGATTTCAACTGTACCACTATGCCAGATTCGAAGAACTCAACTACGGATTCAGGCATATTTTTTAAGTCTTCGGGTAAGCAGTCTGAATATACAATGAAGAGTTTGTTTCTTTTCTTACTCTCTTTGAATCGCTGCATCCAGTATTCCTGTACCCTTTGATCAGCCTCTCCCAAAAATTGAACTCCATCCAGAAAAATCAAATCATACTCTGTATACCCCATTTGCAGTTTCATCCATTGACTATGTTTAGAAAAAATCAAATTATCTCTCACTCGATAATATGCAAGTGATGCTATTGGAGTAACAGGTTTTATTTTAGTTAACGTATAATAAAACAAATGCCATCTATCAGTCTCTGAAATACCGCAAATGTAAATACATTGAGAATCTTCTTTTAAGTCTATTTGTGGGAATCCGGTCCAATCACTTCCATCATCTTTCAAGCCTTTTTCAAAATTATAAATCTCCTCTTCAATTGACACATTAGAATTTAAAATTTCTTGATCCACCATATTATACTCTCTTTTCTATTATTTTTAAGAGAATTATAACAAATTAAGTGGACATATTTTGTCCACTTGATCAAAATAAGCAATTTTTTAAAACAACTCATCAAACAAACTCAACTGATTATCCTCTGGCATATTGCCGAGAATACCCATTTCATCCATCTTTTCAACCAAGGTTGATGAGAGCCCTCCACGTTTGCGCAATTCTGTTTTAGAGAGGAATTCTCCCTCTTCACGCGCTCGCACCAACTGCTTAGCAACGTTCTCTCCCAGACCATCCATTGCTACAAATGGCGGAATGAGGGTATCCCCATCAATGAGGAACTCTGTCGCCTGACTACGGTAGAGATCTAGTTTGCCAAACTTGAAACCACGCTCCCACATTTCATTGACAATCTCAAGAGTTGTATAAAGATCAATTTCTACATTAGAGGCTTCATTATTCTTCCGTTTTTCAGAGATTTCTTCCATTCTACGCTTGATAGCCTCCAAGCCCGCACCCATGGTCTTGATATCAAAAGCCTTAGCACGGATTGAGAAATAAGCACAGTAGTAATAAATGGGATGATGAACCTTGAAGTAAGCTACACGCAAGGCCATCATAACGTAGGCTGCCGCATGGGCTTTAGGGAACATGTACTTAATTTTCCCACAGGATTCGATATACCACTCTGGCACCTTATTGGCCTTCATGGCTTCGATATAGCCATTTCTCTCCTCTTCTGAAATCTTCAGCCATAAGCCTTTACGCACCCGTTCCATGATGGTAAAGGCCATCTTAGGCTCGAGGCCAGCATGCATGAGGTAAACCATGATGTCGTCCCGACAACCGATAACGGTCGACAGGTCCGCAATTCCTTGCTTGATTAAATCCTGAGCATTGCCCAGCCAAACGTCGGTACCGTGGGACAATCCAGACAGCTGAAGTAACTCCGCAAAAGTTGTCGGATGGGTTTCATCGACCATGCCTCGGACAAAGTTGGTTCCAAACTCTGGAATCCCCAACATTCCCGTAGGCGTCCCGATTTGCTCAGGTGTTACCCCTAACACATCAGTCCCAGAAAATAGTGCCATCACGCCTTCGTCATCCATAGGAATTTCATTAGGGTCAATCCCAGACAAGTCTTGGAGTTTTCGAATCATGGTCGGATCATCATGCCCCAGTACATCGAGTTTGAGGACGTTCTCGTCGATATCATGGAAGTTAAAGTGAGTGGTCTGCCATTCAGCCGTCACATCATCCGCTGGATACTGGACAGGCGTAAAGTCGTAGACATCCATGTAGTTAGGAATAACAACGATTCCCCCCGGGTGTTGTCCCGTCGTCCGCTTGACACCAGCTGCACCTTGAGCGAGGCGTTCCACCTCTGCATCACGATAAAACTTTCCATAATCTCGCTCGTAACCCTTGACAAATCCATAGGCAGTCTTGGCAGCCACCGTACCAACCGTTCCTGCACGGAAAGCGTATTCCTCGCCAAAGATATCACGTACATCCAAATGGGCGCTAGGTTGATCTTCTCCCGAGAAGTTCAAGTCAATATCAGGAACCTTATCCCCATCAAAACCAAGGAAGGTCTCGAAAGGAATATCCTGTCCGTTTTTGCTGAGTTTATGACCACAGTTTGGACAGTCCTTATTGGGCATATCAAATCCTGAACCGTACGAACCATCTGTGATAAACTCACTGTACTGACACTGACCACAGACATAGTGAGGAGAAAGAGGATTGACCTCTGTAATCCCAATCATGGTCGCAACGAAACTAGATCCGACAGACCCACGAGAACCAACCAAGTAGCCCCGTTCATTGGAACGTTGTACCAGCATCTGGGAAGCCAGATAAATCACAGCAAATCCATTCCCCAGAATAGATGTTAGTTCTTTTTCAATTCGCAAATCAACGATATCTGGCAGCGGATTTCCATAAATCTCAAAAGCCTTCTTATAGGTCAACTCGGCAACTGTTTCTTCAGCCTTGTCGATGAAAGGCGTATACAAGTCCCCCTTAACAACCTCAACGGGTTCAAAGATTTCTGCCAAGGCATTGGTGTTTTCAATAACCAACTTGCGTGCTAAATCCTCGCCCAAGAAGGCAAATTCATCCAACATCTCATTGGTTGTTCGAAAATGAGCCTTGGGAAGAGGAGCTGGTTGGGCATGTTCCCCATGACCGATGGTTCGGTTAATCATAGCCCCCTGGCCCAAACTACGGACAATAATTTCACGGTAAATCTCTTCTTCCGGTTCGATATAGTGAACATTTCCCGTAGCCAGAACAGGTTTGCCAAGACGGTCCCCAACCTCTATCAAACTCTTGATAATGGTCTGGAGCTCCTCCATATCCTTGACCTGCTCCTTGGCAATTAATGGCGCATAAATAGCCGGTGGCATAACCTCGATAAAGTCATAATACTTGGCCACCTCAACCGCCGCATCCACACCTTGGGAAACGACGGCATCAAAAACTTCACCCTCAGAGCAAGCTGATCCTAAAATCAAGCCTTCCCGATGGGCATCTAAAACCGTTCTTGGAATCCGTGGCACCCCTTCAAAGTACTTAGTATTGGATAAAGAAACCAGTTTAAAGATATTTTTTAACCCTACTTGATTCTTGACATAAATGGTAGCATGTTTAATCCGAGCTTTTTTATAAGAATCTGGACTAATCAAATCAATGTTGAGTCTAGCTAGATCGGTCACACCATGTTTCTCTGCTACTTCTTTGATAAAGATGAAAAGCAGGCGACCTGTAGCTTCCGCATCGTAATTGGCCATGTGGTGATGTTCCAAAGCCACACCAAAACGCTTGGTCAAAGGTCCCAAACCATGACGTTTATACTCAGGATAGAGGTTTCTAGCAAACTCCAGCGTATCAATAACTGGCTGGCTAATTTTAGGAAGACCATGACGCTCATAGTTGGCATTCATAAAGCCAACGTCAAAGGTCGCATTGTGGGCGACTAGGACAGTATCCTGGCAAAATTCTTGGAATTCTTGCAAAACTTGTTCCAGTGGTTTAGCATTTTTGACATGATCATCTGTAATTCCAGTCAACTCAGTAGTAAAAGCCGACAAGGGATGCCCAGGATTGATAAATTCATCAAATTCAGCAATGACATTCCCCTTGTACATCTTAGAAGCCGCAACCTGAATCAAATCATTATAGATAGCTGAAAGTCCTGTCGTTTCCACGTCAAAAACCACGTAGGTCGCTTCTGACAAGTCCATCTCCACTTCGTTATAGACGATAGGGACACGGTCCTCCACGATATTGGCTTCCATTCCATAGATTAGCTGAATTCCCGCTTTTTTGGCCGCCTTATAGCCGTGTGGGAAGGATTGAACATTCCCGTGGTCGGTGATAGCAACTGCTTTGTGTCCCCACTTAGCAGCTGTCGCAACGATTTCTTCAACCTCTGGTAGAGCATCCATGGTCGACATATTAGTGTGAGCATGAAACTCAACCCGACGCTCACCTTCTGGCATCAAATCTTTCCGCTCATAGTGAACAACTTCCTGCACATCCTGCACATTCATAGTCAAATCGCGTGTGAAGTTATTCATCTCCACATTCCCACGCACTCGGAGCCAAGAATTCTTCTTGATGAGGTCAAATTTCTGAGCCTCTTCCTCATTTTTAACCCACTTTTGCATAGAAAAACTTGAAGTGTAGTCCGTCATTTTAAAGTTGATTAAAACACGACCTGTTCTAGTCACTTTTTGCTCTACATCAAAAACAACCCCTTCAAAGACCAGACGATTTTCCTCAGTCGTCACTTCGATCATAGGAGTAATCTCCGCCTTATCTAGCTTTGGCTTAGCCGCAGCTTTTTTGGCTTGAAAATCAAAGGTTGGTTTGTCTTCTGCTGGAGGTGGTGCCATCTGTTCCAGTTGTTCCATAGCACGGAGCGCTTCCTCATTGGCAGCTTGAACAATCTGCTCATTTTCAGCATGAAAGGCTTCTTCCTGCTCTTGAGTCAGCACATCATTCTTCTCTACTTGACAGTTGAAAGTTGGAAATCCAAATTTTTCAAGTTGTTTAGCTAAATTAGGAAGGTGATTCTTCTTAAAATGTTCCTTATCAATCGCCTCTGAGCCTTCAATAAAGAGTTGATTGCCTTCAGCACGAACTTGCAGATTTTGATAAAGAGATTTAAAGCCTTGACTAGCACATGGACCCTCAGAAAAAGCCTCTCTATAATAGGCTTGCAAGAGTTGGCTTGAAAATTCTTGAGACAGAGCCTTAATTTCAAAAATAGCTTTATTACCTGTCTTAGAAAATTCCTCACTCAAACCCTTCTTTAATTCTAAAAAGATTTCAATCGGTAAAATATTAGAAAATACGAAATGAAACTCCCATACCTTACTAATTTTATGAACCACAACTCGCTCAATATCAGCCTGTGACAAAGCATGAGCCTGTCTCATTTCAGCAGGCATCCCCAATTGATTCATCAAAATTTCAAAACTATTTGACATTCATTTTCCTCACATTATTCTCCTACTATTTTACCATACTTAGAGGTGTTTTCTAAAGACAAAAGGAAGCCACTAAGTGACTTCCTTCTAGAGTGAAGACTGATTAGTCTTCACCTTTGTTTTTCTTAATGATTTCTTCTTGTACTGACTTAGGTACATCTTCGTAGTGGTCAAATACCATCATGAATGTACCACGTCCTTGAGATGCAGAACGAAGAACTGTTGCGTAACCGAACATTTCAGCAAGTGGAACGTAAGCACGAACGATTTGGCTGTTACCGTGTGCTTCCATACCATCTACACGTCCACGACGAGCAGTTACGTGACCCATAACATCACCAAGGTTTTCTTCTGGAACAGTGATTGTTACAAGCATCATTGGCTCAAGGATAGCTGGTTGTGCTGATTTAGCAGCTTCTTTAAGAGCAAGTGAAGCCGCAATCTTGAAGGCAGTTTCAGATGAGTCGACATCGTGGTATGAACCATCGTAAAGCTTAGCTTTAACGTCAACCATTGGGTAACCTGCAAGTACACCGTTAGCCATAGATTCTACCAAACCTTTTTCAACCGCTGGGATAAATTCACGAGGAACCACACCACCGACGATTGCGTTTTCGAATTCGAATCCTTTACCTTCTTCGTTTGGAGTAAATTCAATCCATACATCACCGAATTGACCTTTACCACCAGACTGACGTTTGAAGAATCCACGTGCTTGAGTAGAAGCGCGGAATGTTTCACGGTAAGATACTTGAGGAGCACCTACGTTTGCTTCAACTTTGAACTCACGACGCATACGGTCAACAAGGACGTCAAGGTGAAGCTCACCCATACCAGAGATAACTGTTTCACCAGTTTCAACGTTTGTTTCAACGCGGAATGTTGGATCTTCTTCAGCCAATTTTTGAAGGGCGATACCCATCTTGTCTTGGTCAGCTTTAGATTTTGGCTCAACCATCAATTGGATAACTGGTTCTGGAACGTTGATTGACTCAAGAATGATTTTAGCTTTTTCATCTGTCAATGAGTCACCAGTTGTAGTATCTTTCAAACCAACGGCAGCAGCGATATCACCTGAGTAAACAGTGTCAATTTCTTGACGGCTGTTGGCGTGCATTTGAAGGATACGTCCGATACGCTCACGTTTACCTTTAGAAGTGTTCAATACGTATGAACCTGATTGAAGAACACCTGAGTAAACACGGAAGAATGTCAAACGACCTACGAATGGGTCTGTCATGATCTTGAAGGCAAGAGCTGCAAATGGCTCTTCATCAGATGCTGGACGAGTTTCTTCTTCATCTGTATCTGGGTTGATACCTTTGATCGCTGGGATGTCAAGTGGGCTTGGAAGGTAGTCAATAACCGCATCAAGCATCAATTGAACACCTTTGTTCTTGAAGGCAGAGCCACACAATACTGGGAAGAATTCAACGTTGATAGTCGCTTTACGGATACCAGCTTTCAATTCTTCGTTAGTGATTTCTTCACCTTCGAGGTATTTCATCATCAATTCTTCGTCAGTTTCAGCAACTGCTTCGATCAATTTTTCACGGTATTCTTGAGCTTGGTCAAGGTATTCAGCTGGGATGTCTTCTTCAAGGATATCTGTACCAAGGTCGTTAGTATAGATTTCAGCTTTCATCTTGATCAAGTCGATGATACCACGGAAGTCATCTTCAGAACCGATTGGCAATTGGATTGGGTGTGCATTTGCTTGAAGACGATCGTGAAGTGTGCTTACAGAGTAAAGGAAGTCAGCACCGATTTTGTCCATTTTGTTGGCAAATACGATACGTGGAACTCCATACTCAGTTGCTTGACGCCAAACTGTTTCAGTTTGAGGCTCAACACCTGATTGTGAGTCAAGAACGGTAACAGCACCATCCAATACACGAAGAGAACGTTGTACTTCGATTGTGAAGTCCACGTGTCCTGGTGTGTCGATAATGTTTACGCGGTGGTTGTTCCATTGAGCTGTTGTCGCAGCAGATGTGATAGTGATACCACGTTCTTGCTCTTGCTCCATCCAGTCCATTTGTGACGCACCTTCGTGAGTTTCACCGATTTTGTGGATTTTACCAGTGTAGTAAAGAATACGCTCAGTAGTTGTTGTTTTACCAGCATCGACGTGAGCCATGATACCGATATTACGAGTTTTTTCAAGTGAAAATTCGCGTGCCATGAGGTTTGTTTCTCCTATTTATTTTTGATTTCTATTCTATTATAACATGATTTTAATAAAAACGGATAGGCAGGACCTACCCGTTCTCAATGTTTTCATGCTATTGTTGGTTTCAACTTGTAGATTTACAAATTGAATTGAACTCGGGCTAAAGTTAATTAGCCGATTTGAGCCGGAACGGGATGCTGTGTGAAAAAGATAAACTTCCTTGTATTCGTCGAATACTGCGTCAGTTTCCTATTTTCACCTTGCATCCTTACCGTTCCTAGCATCATGATTTTACCAACGGAAGTGTGCGAATGCACGGTTAGCTTCAGCCATACGGTGAGTGTCTTCACGTTTCTTAACTGCTGCACCAGTGTTGTTAGCAGCATCCAAGATTTCTTTTGCAAGACGATCTTGCATTGTGTGTTCACCACGAAGACGAGCGATTGTTACCAACCAACGAAGTCCAAGTGTTGTACGACGTTCTGGACGAACTTCAACTGGGACTTGGTAGTTAGAACCACCAACACGACGTGCACGTACTTCAAGTACAGGCATGATGTTTTCCATAGCTGTTTCAAATACTTCAAGTGCATCGTTTCCAGTAGCTTCTTTGATTTGCTCAAAGGCACCGTAAACGATTGAAGCAGCTGTACCACGTTTACCATCAAGCATAACGCGGTTGATAAGACGAGTAACTAGTTGTGAATTGTAAAGCGGATCTGGCAATACGTCACGTTTTGGAGCTCTATTTTTACGACTCATTTCTCTTTATCCCCTTTCCTTATGCTTTTGGACGTTTAGTACCGTATTTAGAACGGCCTTGTTTACGATCGTTAACACCTGCAGTATCAAGTGCACCACGGACGATATGGTAACGTACCCCTGGAAGGTCTTTTACACGTCCACCACGAAGAAGCACCACGCTGTGCTCTTGCAAGTTGTGTCCGATACCTGGGATGTAGGCAGTAACTTCGATAAGGTTGCTCAAACGTACACGAGCGAATTTACGAAGGGCTGAGTTAGGTTTTTTAGGTGTCATTGTTCCAACACGAGTTGCAACACCACGTTTTTGTGGTGAAGAAACGTTTGTTTGAACTTTTTTATGACTGTTGTAACCAACGTTCAAAGCTGGTGATTTAGATTTTTCTACTTTTGATTTACGCGGTTTGCGAACCAATTGGTTAATTGTAGGCATCTACATTCTCCTGTGTTTTTTTATTTTTGGTGATGATACACTTGGTGACAGCTATCATCTGTGTGTACTTTTGCAACATTTGTCAGCACGTCCCTGTACACTCTTGAGAGACCAAAAGTAAAAAGTACCGTCTATTATTGTAACAAAATTTTCCCTTGGTTGTCAAGATATTTTTCTTTTTTATTGTTAATTTTAGCTCTTTTGTAGTGCTCCCTAAAAAAGAAAAAGGAGGAATCCCACCCTCCTAAAATTAATATTGTTCCATTCAATCTCATCAATTTTAGACATAATGTTCAAAAAATATTATATCATCACAACCAACCAGATTCTTTCGCAATATTAGCTGCCTCTGTTCGATTGCCTGCATGTAATTTAGAAAGAATATTGGTGACATAGTTTCGGACTGTTCCGTTGGATAGATAAAGTTTGTCTGCAATTTCTTGGTTAGATAAGCCCTGAGCAATTCCCTTTAAAACTGCGATTTCTTGTTCTGTTAATGGATTGGGATGCGTCATCACCACTTCCATCAATTCAGGCGAATACTCCTTGCGTCCCTCTAGGACGGTGTGCAAGGTTTGCATTAGCTCTGCAATGTTTCTTTCTTTTAATACATAAGCATCTACTCCAGCCTTGACCGCACGTTCAAAATACCCAGGACGTTTGAAGGTCGTCACCACAACCACCTTTGTTTCAAGCTTTTCTGCTCGTATCCACTCCAAAACTTCAAGACCTGTCTTAACAGGCATTTCTACGTCAAGGATGGCGATATCTACAGACTCCTTTTCTAATAGTTGGATTGCTTCTTGCCCATTCTTGGCTTGAAGGACAGACTCCACATCCGGTTGAAGCGTGAGCAATTGACACATAGCATCTCGCAACATACTTTGATCTTCTGCGACTAACACTTTCATCTACTTTCTCTCCTTATAAGGTAGTCGAACCTGCACTTCTGTCGGTTGTTTCTGACTAATTACCTTTACTTCTCCCGAAAATGGAAGAACACGATCTCGAACTGTATGGAGGTCATCCCCCTTTATAGAAGTAAAGCCACAGCCATCATCTCTCACTGTTAGAATGAGTTCTTTCTCTGTCCGTTCTAATTTCAAGTAGACTTTAGACGCTTTAGCATGTTTGATGATATTGGTCACTAATTCAAGCAAAATCATGGAAGCCGTTGACTCCAATTCCTGAGTAAGGCTAGCTGTATCTAGTTGATTAGCTATTTCCACCTCAATTCCAGCAATTTCTAACATCTTTTTCACAGTCTCTAGTTCGGATGTCAAAGTTCTAGACTTAAGATTTTCCACAATGGTTCGCACTTCACGCATTGATTCTTTGCTAATTTGCTGTATTTCTCTTAATTCCTTTTCCACCTGTGGGTAAGCCTCCATCTGAAATAACTGCAAGGCTAAATCTGTCTTGACACTCAGCATAGCAAAGGTATGTCCCAAGCTATCATGCAAATCTTGACCGATACGACTGCGTTCATTTTCAGCAAGCAAGAGATTTATCTGGGCATTTTGCTTAGCCTGCGCTTCTTTCAAATCCTCCACAATACGAATCCGAACCAAGCCAAAAGTCATCAAATCGACAAAAGCAAGAATTACAAGTAGATAGAATAGAAACTCAACTTCGATTCTCTGAAAAATCAACAGTTGGCCCACAACAAGGACTTGAGCAAGAAGAAAAGTCCAGACATGTAAAGACTTTAAACTACGTACGCCAAAATGATAACTTAAGAGGTTAGAAAGGAAAAAGAAGAACCAGATATAATTAACAGCAACAAAGGCAGTATTCCCAACTACATAAGTCAGCATGAGACCCCAATATAGCCAAGATAGGCGCTGGCTCTTAGTTGTTAAAACACCCAAATACGCCACTACAAATAGAATATCAACCAATAAATGCCAGACAGGAAGCCACCCAGTCACTACAGGTAGGATGGGGAAAATCATAAAAATCAAACTTGCCCAAAACATATAGTGTATGCTTTTTAGTCTTTCAAACATTAAGTATTCTCCTTATGACCTTGAAGGTAAATGGTCAAACCAAACAAAACTGCTGAAAAAACAAGTAGATAAACTGTGGCTGATAGATTGATGCCACCCTCGTTTAAGAAAGCCTTGAGCAACTCCATCAACTGATAAGTTGGTAGGCACTTCCCGATTGCTTGCATCCAGTCTGGAAATAAAGAGATGGGCATCCAGAGTCCGCCTAAAACAGCCAAGCCTAGATAGAGAAGATTACCCACGACAGACATCAGCTGACTAGAAGGCAAGAGTGTCAAGGTTAATCCAAGCGCTACAAAGGCAACACTTCCTACTATCAGCAAAAGTGCAGCCCCAATCCAGCTTCCTAGAGACATATCCACACCTCTGACCAAGTGCCCAACTGAGAAAACAACCAGGATTGAGACCAAATAATCAACCATCATACTTGTTATCTTTGATAGATAATATTCTACCATATTTACTGGAGTATGGCGTAATGTTTTCTGCCAATTGTTGATTTTATCGGTATGTAAAACAGCTGGGAATGAAAACATAGCTGTCGACATCATGGAAAAGGCTGTCATGGAGATGAGGTAATCACGCATAAAATTCGCGGGCCCACCTGGTGTGTCCTGGTACATGCCAGAAAAAAATAAATAGAAGGCTGTCGGCATCCCTACGGATAACAGATAATAGACTAATTGTCGTTTGGTCAATAGAAATTCTATCTTGTTTAGTGCGATCCATCGTTTCATCTTAGTCATCTCCCTTTTGTGTTTCTTCAAAGATTGTATCCAGCAAGCTACGATTATTGACTTCAATTTCTTGAATCCTACATCCTGCCTGAACTAATAGTTCCCAGAAAGCGTCCGCTTCGCGTGTGACTACTTGTAGAGCATCTTGTTTTTGTGACCAGTTTTCAACCAAGTTAGACTGCTCAATGACTTCCTTGTATGCTAGAGGAAGGATAAAATGCTTTTCAATTCCCTCACTACGCATGGCTAGAGGCGTCGTATCACGAATCAACTCTCCCTTATTCAAGACCAAAATCCGGTCCGCTGTATGCTCTACCTCTTCGATATAATGGGAGGAATAGAGAATGGTAACTCCCTTAGCTTTTAGTTCCTGAACAATTTCCCAAAAGCGTTGACGAGTTGAAGTATCCATGGCAGCAGTTGGTTCATCTAAAAAGACAAGCTTTGGTCGCCCAATCAAGGTCAAGACAAAAGAGAAGAGACGCTTTTGCCCGCCTGACAATTTTTCTGCGAATTGCTCTTTCTGATGCTGGTCAAACTGCAATAGTTGATCGATTTCCTGGTTGCTCAAGGGATTTGGATAAATACTTTGAAAGAAAGCAATCAACTCTTTGACCTTTAATTTCTGAACGATGACATTTTCTTGAGGGAGATAGGATCTTGTGTAGTCTAACTGAGAACTCGTCACTGGCAAGCCTTGGATGGATACTTGATCGCTTGTGACCCGTTTATCTCCAAGCAAACAGTCCAAGAGTGTGGTCTTCCCAGCACCATTGGGCCCAATCAAGGCGACGCATTCACCTTCAGCTATCTCAAAGGAAATATCCTTCAAAATAGCCTTGCCCTTGATGTTTTTATTTAGGCTTTCTACCTTAATCATGTTCATGATATTCTCCTTTCAACCACTCCTTTCCCATAGGAAAGGCGATAAAAATCATAAATCCCAGTCCCCAGGCACCACGGATGAATTGGTGAAGGAAGGCTTGATCAAACCAACCTGTAAACATTTCTACCAACCATACCACTAGTGATAGTCCAATAAAAAGATAGAGAAACGCTTTTTTCATTTTTCAAACTCCTTTTTCACATCTGAGACTAATTTCAAACCTTCTCGGATAAGCCAGGACATCATTCCAAATCCTGCAAATAGCTCCCAAGGAAAATGATAGAAATCTTCATCCAATCCTGAGAACATGAGATAAGTCATGACTCCTGCTGCTACTAAACTCATTGCGACAATTACTTTATGTTTCATTTTTTCTTCCTCCACTTGATACATCTAGTATAATTCTTTGAAGGTAGAATCACTAGAAGCTTCTGTCATGAGGAGATATGACAAATGTCATTAAAAATTCTGTTCAAAACAAACAAGATACACTATACAATAAAACACAAGTAGAAAAATCTAAGGCAGCCTCCTCAAAAGAAATATCAAACCCCATTCACACTATAATGTAAACTAATACTTATCTAAACTCGTAATAGCAGCAATTTTTATAACATTGAAACATATATTATAGGTTCAACAAAAACTCTTCTATTACTTTATTAAGAATTAATAAGAGTTATAAAATCTATTAAATTTCAATGTGTATAATTAACTACAGTATTTATTAAACAAGACAGGAAACAAAAAAGTATACGCGATCAAAATGAATTACTGAAATTCAAAAAAGAGAGAAGCAAACTGATTCTCTCTTAATGTATATAATATCTAGTTAAACAAAAAAGATACGCTTACGTATCTCTGTAATGAATCGGGAAGACAGGATTCGAACCTGCGACACCTTGGTCCCAAACCAAGTACTCTACCAAGCTGAGCTACTTCCCGAGTTAAATAGAAAAATGCAC
>JAWFOO010000019.1:0-37613 GCA_032511625.1 Streptococcus mitis
GCGTCCATCACGTCCGTCACGACCTGCTGCGCCATCACGTCCGTCGCGTCCTGGTAAACCTTGTGCTCCGTCTTGACCATCACGACCTTGAAGTCCTTGAGCACCCTGGTCACCCTTAGGTCCTTGTAGCCCTTGTGGTCCTGCAACTCCGGCTTCACCTTTTAGACCTTGAGGTCCACGAATGTTACCAATCTTATCCCAAGTTCCGTTTTCTTTCTTATAAACATCACCTGTAGTTGCATCGATATAAGTGTCGCCATCTTTACCATCATCTGCTGTTGGTGCTTTAGGTCCACTTAATAGTTCAGCACCATTACGTCCGGCTGCACCTGCTGCACCATTGGCACCGTCTGTACCATTATAAATTGGTTGTTTAGCAATTAATTCATCTATACCTTCATCGTATCGACCATTACCATTGTTATCAAAGTACGCTGTAATAAGAGTACCTTCTCTTGGTTTTTCTGCTGGTGCTGTAGATGGGGCATCTGCTAAAGCTCTTCTTACTCTTCCGCCACTTCTTTGATTGTTTAATCTTGCTGCTGCTTCAGCTAAGGCATTTAAGTCGATGGTTGGTGTACGTCCATCTTTACCATCTTTAATGTTAACTGTTACAGGTTCTTCTCCTGGAATTGTAAATGTAATGTCAGTACTGCGACCATCTGCTCCACGAGCAGTTGTGATTTTTGGAGTTTTTCCGTCACGTCCCGCTGCTCCTGTTTCACCACGGTCTCCACGGTCTCCACGTTCTCCTTTTTCACCTTGCGCTCCGGTTAGACCACGTTCGCCTTGGTCCCCTTTTTCACCTTTGGCACCATCTGCAATGACAACTTCTTTTAATTTCTTATCAGAAGCATCTAATTCGTTGTTTCCATTTTTATCGTAATAGAAGATAACAGTTGTTGTTTTATCAGCTTCATTTCGTTGAGTCGCAACTAATGGACTTGCACCATCGAAACCATCTCTTACAACAGTACTTGTAACATTACCTCTACCGTCGTTAATCGTGATAGTATGAGTGCCGTCATCTTTATTATCTTTAACGGTTACGGTTGGAGTTACACCGTCACGACCTGCCTGACCTTGATCTCCTTTTTCACCTTGGGCTCCAGTGAGACCGCGTTCACCTTGGGCTCCTTTTTCACCTTGGGCTCCAGTGAGACCGCGTTCACCTTGGTCTCCTTTTTCACCTTTAGCTCCAGTGAGACCACGTTCGCCTCGGTCTCCTTTTTCACCTTTAGCTCCAGTGAGACCGCGTTCGCCTCGGTCTCCTTTTTCACCTTTAGCACCTTGGGCTCCAGTTAAACCGCGTTCACCTTGGTCTCCTTTTTCACCTTTAGCACCTTGGGCTCCAGTTAAACCGCGTTCGCCTTGGTCCCCTTTTTCACCTTTAGCTCCAGTGAGACCACGTTCGCCTCGGTCTCCTTTTTCACCTTTAGCTCCAGTTAAACCGCGTTCACCTTGGTCTCCTTTTTCACCTTTAGCACCTTGTGCTCCAGTCAGACCGCGTTCGCCTCGGTCTCCTTTTTCACCTTTGGCACCTTGGGCTCCAGTCAGACCGCGTTCACCTCGGTCTCCTTTTTCACCTTTAGCACCTTGTGCTCCGGTTAGACCACGTTCGCCTCGATCTCCTTTTTCACCTTTAGCTCCTTGAGCTCCAGTTAGACCGCGTTCGCCTCGGTCTCCTTTTTCACCTTTAGCTCCAGTGAGACCACGTTCACCTTGGTCCCCTTTTTCTCCTTTGGCTCCATCCTTAATAGCAATTTTTTGAACAAGTTCGTCTACACCTTCAGTATAAACACCGTTGCCATCGTTATCAAGATAGAAAGTGAGGTTATTTGTATCACCGACTTTATTTTGATCAACACGTGGTTTTACTGTATCGATTAACTCTTTAGCCACACCAATTTGAACAATACGTGGTTTAGCTTCTTTAGTAACACTATTACTAATTGGCAATCCTAAGATTGTTTCGTTACCAAATCGATGAACTTTATAGGTAATTTGACGTTGTCCTTTTTCACCTTCACGAACTAATCTAGTTTGACCTTCTGGTAACTTACTAGTTGGAAGATAGACAGTTTGGAAGTCAATGTCTTCTGAAACAGTCTTATTATTAGTACCACCATAAGGGTTTGCATCCAAGAGGAGTGGATTTGCTCTATGATAATAGTTGGAGTTACTGTATGGGTCATTGCTAGTAGCGGCACCACCACCACCTTGGTCCACGTTAAAAGTAACTGGTTTCAAACGAACAGACAAGTCACCATTTGGATTAGCAATTGGCAAACTAAATCTGATTGTTTGTTCCATATTTGTTGAAGTAGCAGAGGTCATACTGTATCCTGAGTGAGATACGAAGTTGGCACCCTGGCTAATAGGTTTTGATTGCTCTCTTAATCTTGGAGTTGTGATAGTTGCATTTGAAGGATTTCCAAATCCATCCCCTTTATCCAAGATAAAGTTATTATTAACAAATTCACCTGGACCAGAGTATTTAATTGTGAAATTCAATCTATTACCTTGACGTACTGTTGTTACATCGTAATGAATTGAATTACCACCACGTGAGTTCCCATAACCACGGAAACTATAACTACGACCACCTTGACTAATATCTGCAAATGCAACTGTATTTCCAGAACCTGATACAATTGGATTGGCTGGATTGCTAGCCGCTCTAAAGCCACTATGCCCTTTATCCAAGTCTTCCTTACGGATAGCTGGATTTTGGCGAGCATCAGAAAGGCTCAAACCTGGTTTCAAGATTTCATTAGTAGATTCTGGAGCTGAAGTTGTTTCTACTTTGGCAGGTGCATTAGTTGCTAAAACGCTACTATCAACAGCTGAACGGTCAGTCGTTGTTGCAGCTGGCTTAGCTTCTTCTTTGGCTTCTGCTACGTCAGTTTTCTTCACTACAGGTGTTTCTGATACTGTTCCTTTATCAGAGTTAGAACGAAGTTCTAGCCCAATAATAGCTGATTGGATAGATGACTCTGCTGCTGATACTTCAGATTCAGTCGCATCTGCTTTCCCAAGCAAGCTTTGACCAGCTTGGATACTTGCTTGCAAGTTAGCAGCACTTGCTTCTGTATATAACTTGCTTTCTAATTTTTTAGCACGCGAAAGAGCTGTTAACAATTTTGACTTGTCAACAGCATCTTGATGCGTTACTTCTTCTTTTTTATCTTTTACTTCTTCAACTTTTTCTGCTGGCGCTTTGGCTTCACCAGATTTAGCTGGAATCGTTTCTACTGGGTTCGCAACAGTTGGAGCTGCATAAGTTGTTTCTTTTTTAGGTGTAGAAACTTCTGCTGGTTTAGTAGCTTCATTTACCTTATCAACAGAAACACTATTAGTTGCTTCAGGATGTTGTTCCTCCGCTTGTACTGATTGCGCATTGGCAGCAGTTCCCAAGACTAAGGCTGTCCCGAGCAAGACACTAGCCGCACCAAAGTGATACTTACGAATGGAGTATCGTTGTTGCATGCTATACCAGTCAAATGATTTCTTATGTGATTGTTTCATTTTAAACTCCTAGATAGTATTTTATAGTTTACAATTTACAACTATTTGAGGCATTAATCAATATTATCTATAAAATTAATATATCTGATTTTTGTACCATGGAGCCATATTTTTTTTTTTTTTTTTTGAATTTAATGTACATATTTTTAATTCTTGTTTTTTTGTACAAAAGAATCATAATTATGATACAATATAATTTAGGAGGAAATACCTAAATGCGCAACCTTTTATCCACAAAAGACCAAAGACAATTACGTTTAATGGAAACCTTAATTCAGAATCGTAATTGGATAAGGTTACATGCACTTGCCGAAAAATTAGGATGTACAGAACGAATCCTAAAAAATGATTTAAATGAATTACGAACAGCTTTCCCAAATATTGACATCCAATCTTCCGTTAACGGAATTATGATTGATTTAGATGTTAACACTAGTGTAGAAGATATTTATCAATATTTTCTAGCCCATTCCCAATCTTTTCAATTACTAGAGTATATGTTCTTCAATGAGGGACTACCTATTTATCGAACGATAGAAAATCTTCACTCAAGTAGTGCTAATCTCTATCGATTGGGCCGAAATATTACAAAAACTCTATCATCACAATTTCAGATTGAATTATCTTTTACTCCCACTGCAATTCTTGGTAATGAAAAGGATATTCGCTATTTTTTTGCCCAATACTTTTCTGAGCGCTATTATTTCCTAGATTGGCCTTTTCCTGACCTTCCTGAAGAAGATTTAACAGAGTTTGCTGATTTCTTCTATAAAATAACGAATTACCCGATGCGATTTTCAATTTATAGAATGTACAAATTGATGATAGCTATCAGTATTTACCGCGTCAAAAATGGTCATTTCATCGACTTACCAAATTATTTCTTCGATGAATACTACCCTCTTTTGATGAATATTCCAAATTTTGAGGAGCTACTTGTCCATTTCTCTGAAAAACTGGGACTTGAAATCACTCCAGATATCATCGCCCAAATTTTTATATCCTTTATTCAAAACAATCTTTTCTTAGATCCTCAAGAATTCTTCAACTCTTTAGAAGAGAACAGTGAAGCAAGATACTCTTACCAATTACTTAGTCAAATATTAGAACGCCTATCAAAACAATATAAGATTACTTTTACCAACCACGATGAGCTGATTTGGCATTTACACAACACTGCTTTCTTTGAAAGACAGGAAATCTTTTCTACCCCAATCTTATTTGAACAAAAAGCATTGACGATTAAAAAATTTGAAGTTTACTTCCCAGACTTTATGGGAAGTGCACGTCAAGAACTGGCTCAATACCGTCAAGCAATTGGACAGCATGACCATCCTGAACAGTTGGAACACTTGATGTACACCATCTTAACCCATGCTGAAAACCTCTCTACTCAGTTGTTAGAGAATCGACCACCTATCAAGGTTTTGATTATCAGTAACTTCGACCATGCTATATCCCTTACCTTTGTGGATATGCTTTCCTATTACTGTAATAACCGCTTTACCTTCGATATTTGGGATGAATTACAAACAAGTCCTGAGATTTTAAATCAGACAGATTATGATATCATCGTGTCTAATTTCTATATTCCAGGGATCACTAAAAAGTTTATTTGCCGAAACCATCTGTCAATCATGGACTTGGTCAATCATCTTAATACTTTATCAAATGAGATTCATATATCCAATACTTTATAAGTTATCAAAAAAGTCAGCATAATCGTGCTGACTTTTTCTCTTATCTGATTTCTATACTTCCTTAACAAAAACTAATTCCTGTTGCTGGGACAGGTCTTCTCGGTAGTTAAATCCTGCAAAGCTTAAGCGACGAGCTTCCTCCACCGTCTGCACTTGATTTTCTATCAGGACAGTTAGGAAGGCACCACGCGCTTTCTTGGAAATAGTTGAATGAATCTTCAGCTGACCACCCTTGTCCTCCATGAATTTGAAGGTCACCATTTTTTCTCTGATTTCCTTAGAAAATACGGTCTCAAACTCGGATGACAAGAGAGAGAAAATCACTTCTTCCTGCTTCATAGCCTCATCATAGGCTGCCTTCCAATACCTCTTCAAAGTCTTACCAGCGACTTTTAATTTCATCAAAAAGTCCAAACGGTGAGGTGGCATAGGTGACAAGGCTGGAACGACTCCGTACAAAGCCGAAGTGATGAGGACATGATTTTCAAGATAGGCTTGTTCTGCCTCGGTCAATTTATCTCGCTTGATATGGCGGTACATAAGCCCATCAAAAAGTTTCAAGGCTGGGTAGTGTTGAGCAGTTTGCCTTTTCAAAGCTTTGATATTTTGAAATTCTTCCGCAGCTTTCTCGGCTGAAACTTTGTAAAAACTCTCCAATTGACTAGCAGAATAGAGGGCCAAGGCATTCAGCACGGCCTGACTTTCTGGTTTTAAAGGAGAGGCTTCAATACTTGGCAAGTCTGTGTTCATTTCTTTTGCTGTTGGGATTAAAATTTTCATATTGATAGTGTAGCATATTTTTTAGCCACAACCAAGAAATTCATCTGAAAAACCTCGGTTTGACCGAGGTTTCTCTATTTATTTTGGCCATCCTAACCAGACAGCCACGAGAACAAGGGCTATGCCAGCTAAGCTTGTTAAGATAGATAAGAATTTATCTTTTTTCTCCTTGAAATGAGAAAAACCTATCTTCAAAGCGAGCAGTCCGAGTAGCATTGAAGCAAGCATCAAATAAAAACCCATTTCTTTGTCCTCCATTAGTCTTAATTTACCTTATTATAACATATACTTTCTGAGAAAACCTATTTTTATACTCAATGAAAATCAAAGAGCAAACTAGGAAGCTAGCCGCAGGCTGCTCAAAACACTTTTTGAGGTTGCAGATAGAGCTGACGTAGTTTGAAGAGATTTTCGAAGAATATTATTGTACTTTAAAAGTCTTGAGATAATTGTCTTTTCCTACTTGACCTTCGAAGGTTTTACCATTTTCAAGATAAGGGAGGTCATCTGATACAGAGGCCTTGACCTTGTAAATCTTGCCATCAACTTTAAAGAAGTAGACGGTGTCTCCCTTGATAACAGCTGATTTAAGGTCTGCTACCACTCCCTTGATACTTTCAGTTGTTGCATTGTCAATCTCAAGGTCGTTTTTATTGGCATATTTACTGAGCAGTTCTTCTACTGTGGTAGCTACGATAACATTTTGGTACTCGACTGCGTCAACCAAGGCGTACTCTTTGACCAAGCCAGCATTGTCCTTCAAGCCCATGATGTAGAGAGGCTTGTCATTGAGGTTGATGAGGATTGGGAAGGTTGCCTTGTAGGATTTCTCCTGAACAGCACCTTCGGCTGATTCACGGGCCGATTCTTCGGTCGCAGAAGCCAAGCTGTACTTCGTGATTTCTCCTGTCCGCATATTTTCTAGGATAAAACCAAGATTACTTTCATCTGCATTGGCCGATGTCACACCTGTGTAGAGGTAGATGTCATTACCGATAGACAAATAATTATAGCCCTTGGTAGTTTGGGTCACGTTTTTCTTGGAAATCATGGCATTCCAGAAACCGTCCTTGTACTTACCATTGTAATTGATTTGCTCAATGGTTTCCTCAGCTGGATAAACCCTGTCTACCCATTCCGGAACATCTGATAAGCTGTATTCCCTGGTCTCTCCATTTGTGGCGTCCAAGATAATGACTGAAACAGGACGAGGAACTGCAAGCCCAAATTGCTTTTGGTAAACCGTTGCTACATAGAAAGGATTGCCCTCATCGTCCACCTCAAAAGATGGAGACTTGAATATTTTAGTTGGGTACTTCAAGCGCAGGTGACGTTTGACATCACGGTTAAAATATTCCGAGTCTGAATATTTGATTGGTGTCTTCAAGTCCACCAAGTCCGCATTTCCAGTCACCATGTCTACCTTGATATACTCGCCGATTCCCTTGGCCTGATTATTAAACCACTTGATAGGATCTGCGTATTCTAGTGGTGTAACCCGATAAGGCTTCCCATCAATTGTCAATTGGGTATAGGTATCTGCCGCTACGTACTGCGACACCTTATCTGTTAGGGAACCCAAGTAGCGGTCCCCAATTTTTTCAGCGGTACTTCTATCTAAGATAGGAACCTTACTGGTATCAGTCTTAGGAAAATCAGTAAAGTCTTTTTCCGTAACCGTGACTACATTGGCATAATTTTTAGCCTGAAAAATGCTAGAAGTTACCAAGGAAACCAAGGCTGCTAAGAGAAGAATTCCTCCAATAGAAGCTAAAAGGATTTTCCCTAACCGATTGATTTTGAAACCCTCAAGATTTAAGGCAGCTTCCGCCTTGCCGTGGCGCACATGAACCGTTTTTACCAGATTGATTCCCTTGCCAAAGCCAAATAAGATTGCTACAACCAGCAAATGCCCACAGAGGAAAAAGAGAAATTCCCAGCTGGTCAGGTTAAGAGGCGGTAAAAAGATATACCAGGTCGTTGCGATAAAAATAAGTTCAAAGACTATTCGTTTCATTTGCTTTCCTCCTAAATGATTCGTCCTTCCAAGTGATCCAGTTCATGCTGGCAAATCTGAGCCGGGAAGCCTGTCAAAGTAATGGTCTGTTCCTGCCACTTGCTGTCACAATAGGCAACCCTTATGATTTCATAACGCTTAGTAGGTCTCACACCTGTCAAGGACAAACAACCTTCCTCTGTCTCATAAACTCCTTCAGAGGACAGGAGCACTGGGTTAAACATGACCACAGGAACCAAGCCAAGATTAAAGATAATCACGCGCTTCTGCACCCCAATCATATTGGCAGCCAGACCGACACAAGTCTCACGATTTGCTAAAAGCGTATCCTGCAAATCTCTAGCAAGATAAAGGTCTTCCTGACTTGCCGGCTGAGACACCTGAGATAAAAACAAAATATCCTTTACAATTTTCTTCTCCACTTCCTCACACTCCACTTACTTTTTACTATATTATAGCAATTATAGCACAAAAGCCGATAACTGCAAGCCCTTTCCCTAAACTGTAGCAAAAAGCCATCCGAAGATGACTTTTTTTCTATTTGTAAATTCTTAATCTTTTTTAACTTTAAACAATAGGACGCCAGATAGGGCTGATAAGAATCCGACTACTAGCAAAATAGAATCATGACTAGCTGTCTCTGGTAGTTTACCAGCTTCCTTTGTTTCACTTATTATTGGAGTTTCTGGGTGCTTTGGCTCCTCAGGCGCTGGACTTGCTGGAGTCTTTGGTTGCTCAGCAGTCGGAACTTCAGGTTGCTTGGGTTCCTTAGGGGATGGTTTTTCGGGAACCTTAGGTTGAGCAACAGCTGGAACTTCGGGGCGCTTTGGCTCCGCAGGTACTGGACTTGCTGGAGTTTTTGGTTGCTCAACAGTCGGCACTCCCGGCTGTTTAGGGTCCTCAGGTGTTGGTTTTTCAGGATTCTTAGGTTGATCTACCGTCGGTACTTCTGGGTGCTTTGGCTCCTCAGGGGTTGGAGCTTCTGGCGTCTTGGGTTGATCACCTCTTGGTGGTTCTGGCTCAGTAGCTTTCACAGGTAGATAATTGATTATTGTGTCTTTTGTAAAATCTTCTGGTACTTCAGGTAATAAGTAACCCAATTCTGGATGCGAAGAATCCTTCAACACCAAATCAGTAGCTGATGTCACAGCCTTATAACCTTTAAGATAAGGGATTGTTCCTAAACCTGGATTGCTAGCAAGACCTGCTTTAGCAGGATTACCATCTTGGTCATTGGGATATTGAATCAAAGCCACATTCTCATTTGCAGTTGGAGAAATGGCTATCCATTTTCCTAATTGTTTGTAGTAAACAGTTTCCCTAATTACAGGATCTGTTACTGCCACTGTTTTCTCTGCAACTGCTTCTTTATCTGCCACCAAGCCTTTTAGCAGTGGTGTCGCTACTTTAGATAGATTTGGTTGATCACTCGTCCAATCACGATAATAAAGGTCTCCTCTTACAAAATCAACCTTGGCAACGCGTTTGAAATCAACTTGATCATTTCGATCTTCAGCAACCTTATCATGTGTCACAAAATCTCGATAAGCAATGTTTCGGTCAATAGATTTTTTATTGACGATTTTAGAAACACTGGCAGGCCATAAAGGTGAATCTTGAACATCCTCATCAACTTTTTTATGAGCAGTTGGAATTCTATCTTCAGGATAAATAAATTCTAGGCGAGGGGTTAAAGCAACCTTAAATATTTGACCAGTCTTACTATCTTGGTCAAAATATTGTAAACCTCGATCATAATCACTTGATACAAGATCGTATCCTTGTCGCTTGTAGTCACTAATCGTTTTTAGCGTACTGTATTCAATAGGATAACCAGATTCCCCAGTAACTGTATCTTCCTTCAGTAGCTTGTTTTCACTGATATCCACATAGCTAATCTTGGCTGTTTGATTTTTAATATGCTCCTGTTTTATTTTCCAGTTAGAATAGGAAATTTCCTTAGTAACAAGATTAACAGTCGCATAGCGTTCAAAGGAAATACTTTGTTTTTTCTCAGCAAAGGCTTCTTTACCATTATTCTTATATTTATATTTAATGATTCTTTGAATCGTTCTCTCTAAAGGCCTTTCTTGATTGGTTCTGATCTTTTCAGCATCTGCAGGCCACTTAGGACTATCGACAACACCAGCTTCCACCTCTTCATTTGACTTAGGATTAGTCTGGTTTTGTAAGCTAATCACTTCATGTTTTGGAGTTAATTTAATAGTATACGTTTGCGGAGTCTGATCATCTTGAAACAGCTTCTTCGATTCATCCGTTTTCAAATAACCATCTTCAACCAATACATAGCCATTCCATTTGAACTCACTAATTTTCTTTCTCGTATCGTAGTGAAGATCCTCTCCCACCTTACCAGTACGCTCATCTGAAAAAAGTTTTTTCCCTGTTGATTCATCAATATAATTAAATTCAACACGAGATTCCTTTTCAGTCACTTTAGGAGTATCTAAATGTTTTTCTTCAAAATGTTGCTCTTCTGAAGCAGTAGCTTCTTTTTCTGAACCCTCGACAGACTTATCCTTGTCAATGCTTTCGCTAGAAGGTTTGTCTGTTTCTAAGATATGACTAGCTGCGAGCGTTTCATCTGCAGATACACTCCCAACAGAGCCAGCTAAAAAACCTAAACCACAAGCCACAACAACTGAAGCAACACCCAAACTCAATTTACGGATAGAGTAAATACATTTTTTACTTCCCATGATTTCCCCCTAAGTTATTATTTACTATTCTTATACCTAATATTTTAGTAAGCGGCATTACATTTAACATCTCTTTTTTAAAGTTTTTTCTATTCTTTTTAAAGTTATTTAAAAAAGCCATCCGAAGATGACTTTTTTTTAAATCGCATTCTTGTCAAAACCGAGTTTACGTTGGATAAATTTAACGATTTCGACGATGATAATCATTGAGAAGCTTCCACCCATAACGATTCCCCATTGTGACAAGTCTAGTTTGGTTACGTGGAAGATTCCTTCAAGCGGTTCTACGACGATTGTTGCCATGAGAAGGATGAAGGATACCAAGATAGACCAGTTAAATGTCTTAGACTTGAATGGACCAACTGTCAAGATGGATTGGTAAACAGATTTGACATTGTAGGCATGGAAGAGTTGAATCAAGCCAAGGGTTGCAAAGGCCATAGTTAGGGCATCTGCATGAATGGCATGATTGTCACCCACATGAACTGGGTAAGCAATCGCAAGTCCATAAACACTCATAACAATAGCTGCTTGGAGTACACCTTGATAGATGATAGAACTCACAACACCACCTGAGAAGAAGCTTGCCTTGCGTCCACGTGGTTTATGATTCATGACACCAGGCTCAGCAGGTTCAACACCAAGAGCGATAGCTGGGAAGGTATCTGTTACCAAGTTGATCCACAAAAGATGAACTGGCTGCAAGACGTCCCAACCAAACAAGGTTGATAGGAAGATGGTCAATACTTCAGCAGTATTAGCAGAAAGCAAATACTGAATAGTCTTTTGAATGTTTGAGAAGACCTTACGTCCTTCTTCAACTGCGACGATGATGGTCGCAAAGTTATCATCTGCAAGAATCATGTCAGATGCCCCCTTAGAAACCTCTGTACCAGTGATTCCCATACCGATACCGATGTCTGCTGTTTTCAAAGCTGGCGCATCATTGACACCATCACCTGTCATAGCAACGACTTTACCTTGTTTTTGCCAAGCCTTGACGATACGAACCTTGTGTTCTGGAGACACACGGGCATAAACAGAGTATTGACCAACTACTTTTTCAAAGTCTTCATCTGACAGTTCGTTGAGCTCAGCACCAGTTAAAACGTGACCTTCTGTATCGTTTGCATCAATGATTCCCAAACGTTTGGCAATAGCTTCTGCAGTGTCTTGGTGATCACCCGTAATCATGATTGGACGAATTCCCGCTTCCTTAGCCACACGAACAGCCTCAGCTGCCTCAGGACGTTCAGGGTCAATCATCCCAATCAAACCAGTAAAGATTAAATCATTTTCAAGCTCTTCAGAAGTGAGGTTTTCTGGAATGCTGTCAATAATCTTATAAGCACCAGCAAGGACACGCAAGGCTTGGTGAGCCATTTCAGAATTGTTTGTATGAATGAGGTTTGTAACTTTCTCATCAATCGGAGCAATATCCCCAGCCTTATCACGAAGAACACAACGTTTTAAGAGTTGGTCTGGCGCACCCTTGACTGCTACAAGGAATTTACCATCTGGCAATGGGTGAACCGTTGACATGAGCTTACGGTCAGAGTCAAATGGCAATTCAGCTACACGAGGATATTTGTCTAAAAATCCTTTGACATCGTAACCCTTATCCAAGGCATACTGGATAAAGGCTGTTTCGGTTGGATCACCAATCAGGTTGCCTTCCACATCTATTTTAGTATCATTGGCCAAGACAACTGAACGAAGAAGGGGCATTTCAAGCCCTAGTTCAATATCATCAGCTGAGTCATGTAGGATTGCATCGTAGAAGACTTTTTCGACGGTCATCTTGTTCATGGTCAGCGTACCAGTCTTATCAGAAGCGATGATTTCAGTTGAACCAAGGGTTTCTACTGCTGGCAACTTACGAACAATAGAGTTTCGTTTGGCTAAAACTTGAGTACCAAGGGCAAGAACGATCGTTACGATAGCTGGGAGCCCTTCTGGAATAGCTGCAACGGCAAGCGCAACAGAGGTCATCAACTCACCAAGTGGATTTTTTCCTTGAATGAAGACACCCACTACAAAAGTAACAAGGGCAATGACCAAAATTGCATAGGTCAAGACCTTAGAAAGGTTATTCAAGTTTTGTTTGAGGGGTGTATCAGTCTCATCAGCGTCTTGAAGCATACCTGCGATGTGACCGACTTCAGTATACATCCCTGTATTGACAACAACACCCAGACCGCGACCATAGGTTACGTTAGAGTTTTGGAAGGCCATGTTGACACGGTCACCAATACCAGCATCTGCAGCAAGTTCAACTGTCAAGTCTTTTTCGACTGGCACAGACTCACCTGTCAAAGCAGCTTCTTCAATTTTAAGAGAGTTGGCTTCAATCAAACGTAGGTCTGCAGGTACTACATCACCTGCTTCAAGGGCAACGATATCTCCAGGTACCAATTCTTTAGAGTCAATCTCCGCCATATGCCCATCACGAAGAACGCGGGCAGCTGGACTTGACATAGATTTGAGGGCTTCGATTGCTTCTTCGGCTTTTCCTTCTTGGTAAACACCAAAGGCAGCATTAATGATAACCACGGCTAAGATAATGATGGCATCTGCGATATCTTCCCCACCAGAAGTCACGACTGACAAGATTGCTGCCGCAACTAGGATGATAATCATCAAATCCTTAAATTGCTCGATAAATTTGACCAGGATTGATCGTTTCTCGCCTTCTTCGAGTTCATTGTGGCCAAATTCGGCAAGGCGCTTTTCTGCCTCACTTGATGACAAACCTTGCTCGGTCGCATCCACAGCCTGCAAGACCTCTTCAGGACTCTGAGTGTAAAACGCTTGGCGTTTTTGTTCTTTTGACATGTGTCTCCTCCTTGACATTGTGTGCAAAACAGACTCTCTTTTTCTCATCGTATCTTTTCACGACAAACAAAAAGAGACCTGTTAATCATAACAAGTCTCGCTGTTTAAGATAGGGCCGGAAAGCATACTTTTCAGTATAAAATTCGGAATGACGACACTATCACAGGTTTCTGCCAGCTACTCCCTTGAGTAGTACTATTATACCAAATTTTGAAAAGTTTTCAAAGAGTAAAAACTGCCTTATTTGAATTTTCCCTTGAAAACCAGTATAATGGTAGAATGCTATGTGACTAGAAAGGAAGTTGAATGAAGCAATCTATTTCAAATCTCAAGTTGGCGGAACGTGGTGCCATTATCAGCATTTCGACCTACCTGCTCTTGTCTGCGGCCAAATTGGCTACTGGCCATCTTCTTCATTCATCCAGTTTGGTGGCCGATGGTTTTAACAACGTCTCGGACATCATTGGAAATGTGGCCCTCTTGATAGGGATTCGAATGGCCCGCCAGCCTGCAGACCGTGACCACCGTTTTGGTCACTGGAAGATTGAAGATTTGGCTAGCTTAGTCACTTCCATCATCATGTTTTATGTTGGCTTTGATGTGCTGAGGGATACCATTCAAAAGATTCTCAGCCGGGAAGAAACGGTCATTGATCCTCTGGGCGCAACTCTAGGAATCATTTCTGCAGCGGTTATGTTTGTGGTCTATCTCTACAATACTCGCCTCAGTAAGAAATCCAACTCCAAGGCCCTGAAAGCAGCTGCAAAGGATAATCTTTCTGATGCTGTCACCTCACTTGGTACTACCATTGCCATCCTGGCTAGCAGCTTTAATTATCCGATTGTGGATAAACTGGTTGCCATCGTCATCACTTTCTTTATCTTGAAAACTGCCTATGATATCTTTATCGAGTCTTCCTTTAGTCTTTCAGATGGTTTTGACGACCGTTTGCTTGAGGATTATCAAAAGGCCATCATGGAAATTCCCAAAATCAGCAAGGTTAAGTCTCAAAGAGGTCGCACCTACGGTAGCAATATTTACCTTGATATTACGCTAGAAATGAATCCTGACTTGTCGGTTTATGAGAGCCACGAGATTGCGGATCAAGTCGAGTCTATGCTGGAAGAACGTTTTGGCGTCTTTGATACCGATGTCCATATCGAGCCAGCACCTATCCCTGAGGATGAGATTTTAGACAATGTCTACAAAAAATTGCTTATGCGTGAACAATTGATTGACCAAGGAAATCAACTGGAAGAACTCTTGGCTGATGATTTTGTCTATATTCGGCAAGATGGAGAGCAGATGGATAAAGAGGCCTATACAGCCGAAAAAGACTTGAATTCTGCTATCAAGGACATCCAAATCACTTCCATCAGTCAAAAGACCAAACTCATCTCCTATGAGTTAGATGGTATCATCCATACCAGTATCTGGCGTCGCCACGAAACCTGGCAAAATATCTTTCACCAAGAAACAAAAAAAGAATAGAGAAATCCTGTCATGAGACGGGATTTTTCTATTCTTTTAACTATTAAAGTCACTTAGATACTCATAGCGTTCGTATTTTTCAAGGAGTGCTTCGTTTTTCTCATCCAGTTCTTTTTGAAGAGTAGCTAGTTTGCCGAAGTCAGATCCGTTTACCTGCATTTCCCCTTCAATAGCAGCGATACGATTTTCCAAGGTTTCAATATCGCCTTCAATGCTTGCCCACTCCTGCTTTTCTTGGTAGGTCATGCGTTTCTTGTCTTCTCGAACCTTGACGACTTTTTCCTTTTCGGCTTTTTGAACTTGATTGGCCATCTCTGTTTCAAAGGCTTTTTCATCAAGATAGTCGGTGTAATGACCAAAGAAAGGACGAATCTTGCCATCCTCAAAAGCGAGAATCTTGGTCGCTACCTTATCTAAGAAATAACGGTCATGGCTAACTGTCAAAACTGGACCAGCAAAACCTTGCAAGAAATTCTCCAAAACTGTCAAGGTCGCAATATCTAGGTCATTTGTCGGTTCGTCCAAGAGAAGAACATTTGGTTTTTCCAAGAGCAGTTTGAGGAGATAAAGACGTTTTTTTTCTCCCCCTGACAATTTCTCAATCAAGGTTCCATGCGTCGAACGTGGGAAAAGGAACTGCTCCAACAACTCTGCAATGGAAGTTGTAGTACCACCGCTAGTCTTAACCTCTTCTGCCACTTCCTGCAGGTAATTGATCACTCTCTTGCTTTCATCCAAGCCCTCAATTTGCTGAGAGAAATAGGCGATGCGAACAGTTTCCCCAATCACAACTTGTCCTGCTGTCGGCTCAAGACTGCCTGCAATCAGGTTGAGTAGGGTTGATTTTCCCACACCGTTATCCCCAACGATTCCGATACGGTCTTTAGCCTGAACTAAGAGATTAAAATCTTGCAAAATGGGCTTATTTTCATAGGCAAAAGAAACATCCTGAAACTCGATGACCTTTTTCCCAATCCGACTAGTTTCAAAGTTCATGGTCAAGTCTGTCTCAGCAACGCCGCCTGAAACTTCCTTTTTCAGGTCGTGGAAACGATTGATACGAGCCTGCTGCTTGGTCGCACGCGCCTGCGGTTGTCTGCGCATCCAGGCCAATTCTTGCTTATAAAGTTGTTCCTTTTTATGAAGTAGAGCCGCGTCGCGCTCATCCTGTTCCGCCTTTAGGCGAACATAGTCCTGATAATTGCCCTGATATTCTGTTAAGCCTGCTCGGTCCAACTCGAAAATCCGTGTTGACAAAGCGTCTAAGAAATAACGATCGTGAGTGATAAAGAGAACTGTCTTCTTAGAATTTTTTAAAAAGAGGGTCAGCCACTCAATAGTCACAATGTCCAGATGGTTGGTCGGCTCATCCAAAAGCAAAAGGTTGTGGTTGCCAAGAAGAACTTGCGCCAACTGGACCCGTCTTCTTAGACCACCTGACAATTCCCCAACAGGAGTGGATAAGTCCTGAATCCCCAGCTTGCTGAGAACGGTCTTGACCTGACTCTCAATTTCCCAAGCTTGGAGAGAGTCCATTTCTGCCATGACTCGTTCCAAACGCGCCTGCTTGTCCTCACTATAGTTGAGCATAATCAACTCATATTCACGAATGAGCTGGATTTCCTTGAGATCGCTGGATAGGACTGTATCCAAGACCGTCTTGCTATCATCAAAATCAGGATCTTGAGTCAAGTAACCAATCTGGTAATCATTCTTAGCTGAAAAGGGACTCACATCCCCATCAAAGCCAGAAACACCAGAAAGAACATCTAAAAGGGTGGTCTTCCCTGTTCCATTGACACCAATCAGACCAATTCTGTCTAGGTCATGGATAATAAAGGAAATATCCTTAAAAACGGTCTTATCACCGACGGATTTACTTAGTTTTTCAACGATAAAATCACTCATTTTTTCTCCCTCAAGTAAGCATGGATGGCTTGTAGGTCATTTTCCAATGTTCCATCGACAATGGCATATTCAATCTCTGTTAAAATCTCTCCCAAGTCTGGGCCCGGCTGATAACCATATTCCTTGATCAAAATACCACCGTTGATTTGGATTTCTTTCTTATCATGAATGGTCAGACTCTGGTAGGTTTCTGTGATGACTTGTGGGTTGACTGGTTTTCCCTGAGCCTGACGAAGATTTTCAGCCTGTAAAAGCAAATCCAAGTCAAAGCGGTAACAATCGCGCTTGCTCAATTCTCCCTTTTCACGCAAGGCCAAAATAGTCAGTAAATCCTGAACTTGCTTAGCAAACTGGCGTGAGGTCTTCCAAGCCTTCAAAAAGGGCTGCGCATTTTCAATATCCAAAGCCCACAGTAGAGCCGCCCAGGCTTGTTCAGAGGATTCAAAAGTAAAATCGGTCTCTAACTCAAACAGTCTGTTAAGCTTGTCCTGGCTAGCTGCCATATCAGGGAGATAATCATAAGCTTGACTCTCAATCATGGAAGCCAAGCCCCTTCTCCAAAATGGAGCCAGCAAGAGTTTATCAAACTCAACGAAGGTACGCTCTACAGAAATTTTCTCCAAAAGTGGCGTCAAAGTCTTCATAGCTTTAAATGTTTCTGACTCAAGCTCAAAGCCAAGACTGGCCTGAAAACGGAAGCCACGCATAATCCGCAAAGCATCTTCGTTGAAACGCTCACTTGCCACTCCAACTGCTCGTAAGACTTGCTTTCCCAAATCGTCTAAACCATGGAACAAGTCAATGATTTCCCCTGTCTCGTCCAAGGCAAAGGCGTTGACTGTAAAATCACGGCGTTTGAGGTCTTCTTCTAGCGAACGCACAAAGGAAACCGCACTGGGTCTTCGATAGTCCACATAGACATCTTCTGTCCGAAAGGTGGTTACCTCATACTCCTCGTCCCCATCTAAGACCAAGACAGTTCCATGCTCGATTCCGATATCGGCTGTTCGCGGAAAAATCTGCTTGGTCTCTTCTGGATAAGAAGACGTTGCGATATCCACATCATGGATAGGGCGATTGAGAAGGGCATCTCGAACAGAACCTCCAACAAAATAGGCCTCAAATCCTGCTTCTTTAATTTTTTCTAATACTGGTAAAGCCTTCTGAAATTCAGAAGGCATTTGCGTTAATCTCATAATAAGTGTTCTAATCCATAGACAAGCTCATGACGCTTGACAACTTCTTTAATTCCCAAATTCACCCCTGTCATGAAGGAGCTGCGATCATAGGAGTCATGACGGAGGGTCAATCCTTCTCCCTGATTGCCAAAGATGACTTCCTGATGGGCTACCAAACCTGGCAAACGAACTGAGTGGATACGCATGCCATCAAAATCAGCACCACGAGCACCTGCAATGAGTTCTTCCTCGTCTACTGCACCCTGCTGGATAGACTCTCGAACTTCTGCCATTAATTCAGCTGTTTTAATAGCTGTTCCACTCGGAGCATCTTTTTTCTTGTCATGATGAAGCTCGATAATCTCCACATTTGGGAAATATTTAGCAGACTGCCTTGCAAATTGCATGAGCAAGACAGCACCCAAGGCAAAGTTAGGAGCAATCAAGCCACCCAAATCTTGGACACGAGAAAATTCTTTTAGCTCTGCAATTTCTTCACTTGTGAAACCTGTTGTTCCAACTACTGGAGCAAAGCCATTTTCAAGAGCAAAACGTGTATTTTCGTAGGCAACAGTTGGAGTAGTAAAATCTACCCAGACATCCGCTTCAAAACCAACCAAATCAGCCTTATCCTTGAAAACAGGAATTCCCTGCCATTCTGACTCAGACTCAAAAGGATCCAAAACTGCTACCAAGTCTAAGTCTGGATCAGCCAAAACCATCTGACAAGCAGCCTGGCCCATCTTTCCCTTAAAACCAGCAATAATTACTCGAATACTCATCTCTACTCCTGTCTAAGATACAAAGCCTGTAGGAACACAAAGTGAAAATAGGAGTTCTGATCAAGAAGTGTCTACTCCTTGGAAGAACTATCTTTTTCACACAGGGTTCCAGGCGTGTTCATTTGCTAACTTCTTAACTAAGCTAAAAGTCCCAACTAAATCACTGGAATATAACCTAGAGCAATACTTCCTGCTCCTAGGTGGGTTCCAATGACACTACCAAATGTAGCAAGTGAAATATCCGTACCTACTCCAGATTCAAGTAAGTGCTGACGCAATTCTTCAGCCTTTTCAGGAGCATTCCCGTGAATGACAATGATACGGTATTGGCCTGAAGCTGTGGCTTCCTTGATAATCTCAATTAAGCGCTTAGTTGCTTTCTTTTCAGTACGAACTTTTTCGTAAACTTCAATCACACCTTGATCATTGAAATAGAGGATTGGCTTAATGCTTAGCAGATTGCCCAAAATCGCAGCTCCATTTGAAAGGCGTCCCCCTTTAACCAAATGGTCCAAGTCATCCACCATGATGAAAGCAGATGTATGACTAATCTGAATAGCTAGCTTATCCTGAATGATAGCAAAATCATCGCCCTGGTCTCGCCAGTTAAAGACACTTTCAACCATGATACCCAAAGGAGCACTTGTAATCAAAGTGTCTGGGAAGGCAATGGTTAAGCCCTCATAGTCATCGACCATGTACTGGATATTTTGGTAAAAACCTGAAATTCCAGAAGATAGGAAAAGCCCCAAAGCATGTGTATAACCTTGTTCTTTGAGCGAAGTTAGAATCTCATCTAACTTGGCAATACTTGGTTGACTGGTCTTAGGCAATTCAGAAGCCTGAGCCATTTTTTGGTAAAATTCCTCAGCAGTCAGATTAATACCTTCGACATACTCCTCACCATCAATATTGACAGGAATATCCAAGACATATAAATCTTCTCTTTGCAAGGCCTCTGCACTGAGATAGGCAGAGGAATCTGTGATAACAGCTAATTTCATATTAGAACTCCAAATTGATTCCTGGTAAGTCTAATGCAATTTCAGTTACTTCGTAAGTCAAACGGTTGAGCATGTTCAAACATGGACGAGCCAAGGTTTCCACTTCTTCTTGGTTCAATTCACTTGGTTCGTTAACAATACGACCATCGATATGGTTCACCTGTGAAATGGTTCCACTGATAACAAATTTGTCAAAGACAATCATAAAACTTAAGACAACCACTAAAGAAGTCACTTGATTTTCTTGGTCATGTTGGAGTAATTGGAAGTTCACATCCACCTTAGTTTCAGGAGCTCCATTTTCATTTTCCCATTCAAAATTACGCGCATCAAAATGATACTGACTAACAAATTCTTGTTCACGTTTAAGATTCATGTCTTTCTCCCTTGGCTACAATATTATAAGCTATTGTACCATAATTTTTTATTTTCATCTAGTTTTCTAGGATTTAGTCAATCCCGATTTCAGCTCGAACTACGTCTGCGATGGTATCAACATAGTAGTCCACTTCTTCTGTTGTAGGCGCTTCTGCCATAACACGCAAGAGGGGCTCTGTTCCACTTGGGCGTACTAGGATACGGCCATTCCCTGCCATTTCTTCTTCCATCTTCTCGATGATATCCTTGATAGCTGGCACTTCCATAGCCTTTTCCTTCATGGCATTTTCCACTCGGATATTGACTAATTTTTGTGGATAGATGGTTACTTCTGCTGCCAACTCTGACAAGCTCTTACCAGTTTCCTTCATGATTTTTGTCAATTGGACAGCTGATAATTGACCATCACCTGTTGTATTGTAGTCCATCAAGATGACGTGACCAGACTGTTCACCACCGAGGTTGTAGCCTGATTTTCTCATTTCTTCAACAACGTAGCGGTCGCCAACTGCAGTGACTGCCTTGTTAATGCCTTCACGGTCCAAGGCCTTGTGGAAACCAAGGTTAGACATAACGGTTGTCACGATTGTATTTTGAGCCAATTGTCCTTTTTCAGAAAGGTATTTCCCGATGATGTACATAATTTTGTCACCATCAACGATATCACCATTCTCATCAACAGCAATCAAACGGTCACTGTCTCCGTCAAAGGCCAAACCGATAGCTGAGTCACTTTCTTTGACCACTTCTTGAAGGGTTTCTGGGTGGGTTGAACCAACATTAAGGTTGATGTTAAGACCATCTGGTGTTTCCCCGATAACAGTTAATTGAGCACCAAGATCTGCAAAGATTTGACGGGCACTTGTAGAAGCTGCACCATTGGCTGTATCCAAGGCAACCTTCATTCCATCAAGAGGAGTTCCAGTTGAAACAAGGTAGCCTTCATACTTACGCAAGCCTTCTGGATAATCTACCAAGGTTCCCAAGCCTTCAGCACTTGGACGAGGAAGAGTATCTTCCGCAGCATCTAGCAAGGCTTCAATTTCTGCTTCTTTTTCATCATCCAGTTTGAAGCCATCACCACCAAAGAACTTAATCCCATTATCAAGGGCTGGGTTGTGACTAGCAGAAATCATGACACCGGCACTTGCTCCTTCAGTTTTGACCAAGTAAGCTACTGCTGGTGTTGCCAGAACGCCTAGTTTGTATACGTGAATCCCCACAGAAAGGAGTCCCGCCACCAAGGCTGATTCTAGCATTTCTCCTGAAATACGTGTATCACGTCCTACAAAAACTTTCGGTGCTTCCGTTTCATGTTGGCTAAGAACATATCCTCCAAAACGTCCTAGCTTAAAGGCCAATTCTGGCGTTAATTCTACGTTAGCTTCTCCACGGACTCCATCAGTCCCAAAATATTTACCCATTTTTATAAAATCCTTTTCCTATTTTTAATTCGTTTTTGAACTAGTTGCTTTCGTTGACGAAGATGTCTCCGACGAACTGCTTGTAGTTGAATTTGATGTACTTGAACTTGGTGCTACTGGTTTTGTAGTCACCTTCATTGTTGTGTCGAACGGAGTAATAACTGCCGGTAAGACAACACCATTACGGTCGATTGCCTGCAAAGGTACTGAACCACTGTAATTTCCTGTAATCCGTTCGCTAGTTGGTAAAAGCGCAATAATACGATCAATTTTAGCTAGTGTTTCTTGGTCAGTTGTGACAGAAACTCGTTCGTTTGACACGGTTACACTATCAATTTGTAGCTTGGAATCAATCTGGCTTTGGTCAACTTGTGGCACAACAATCATCCCATCTCGCTTAACCTTCTTCCCAACTTTCACTGTAATCTTTTGAGGCGTTGCCACAGCGGTCAATCCGCTTGGAAGATTTTCAATATTCAAGGGAACTTCAATCGTTCCAACACTGGCATCCGTCAAATCCGCTGTGACCTTAAACTTACGAGTGCTCTCCTGCATTTCGCTGGCCAAGGTCACACGATTAGCTCCGGTTAATATCACTGAAACTTCTGATGCAAATCCACTAATGAAATACTGGTCATTATCATAGTGAATATCGATAGGAACGTTCGTTATCGTATTGGTGTAGGTTTCTGATTTGACCTGCCTTGCGGTATTGCTATTTTGAAAGTTGGTTGACGTCGCATAGATAAATAAGACACAAGCAAAAAAGAGAGATGAAATGATATATAGACTATTTTTTCTCATATTTCCAACCTCCTAGCAAACGGTCCTTGAAACTGACTTTTTCCTCAACAGCTGGCAAAAGAATTGCTCGTAGCTCTGCTTCAAATTCTTCAATCGTCAAGTCATGTTTGAAGACCCCATTGTAGGTAATAGAAATATCACCTGTTTCCTCTGAGACGATAAAGGTCAAGGCATCGGACACTTCTGATAAGCCGATAGCCGCCCGGTGTCTGGTCCCAAATTCCTTGGAAATCCCTGTGCTTTCTGTCAAGGGCAGATAGGCAGAAGTTACCGCAATCCGATTTTCTCTGATAATCACAGCACCGTCATGTAGAGGAGTGTTGGGGATAAAGATATTAATAAGGAGTTCAGCTGAAATATTGGCATCCAAGGGAATACCTGTAGCGATGTATTCTTGCAAGGTCCGAACTCGTTGGACGGCAACTAGAGCACCAATCTTACGAGGACTCATATATTCAACCGACTTGACAAAGGCACGAATCATTTGCTCTTCTGCACTAATTTGAGCAGTAGAAAAGAAATCTGTCGCCCTTCCCAAGCGTTCCAAACCAGTCCGAATCTCTGGAGAGAAGATAACAACCGCAGCAATAACCCCATAGGTGATAATTTGATTAATCAACCAAGAAATCGTTGTTAAACCAAGGATATTAGCCACAACCTGGGCTAATACAAAGATCACGACCCCCCGCACCAAAATCATAATCTTGGTGCCAGCTATCGCTTTTGTAAAACGATATAAAATATAGGCCACAATCAAAATATCAAACACATTGATGGCAATACTCCAAGGACTAGAAAACAAGCTAGTCCAATATTGCAGGTTGGATAATTGTTGAAAGTTCATCTGCTGTCTCCTCTCTGTCCAAACACGTTCCTTTCTATTATACCATTTTTCTGACATTTTTTTCCCTATCCTACTTCATTTTAAATTAAAGAAAAAATATGATAAAATAAACTGATACTCAATGAAAATCAAAGAGCAAACTAGGAAGCTAGCCGCAGGCTGTACTTGAGTACGGTAAGGCGACGCTGACGTGGTTTGAATTTGATTTTCGAATGTCTCAACTCTATGATATTACCATTGTAGGTGGTGGTCCTGTCGGGCTTTTTGCAGCCTTCTATGCACATCTACGCCAAGCCAAGGTCCAAATCATCGACTCCCTTCCCCAACTAGGTGGCCAACCTGCTATTCTCTATCCTGAAAAGGAAATCCTCGACGTCCCAGGTTTCCCAAATCTGACTGGAGAAGAGTTGACTAACCGTCTAATCGAGCAATTAAATGGATTTGATACCCCTATTCATCTCAACGAAACGGTTCTTGAGATTGAAAAACAAGAAGAAAGATTTGTCATCACAACTTCTAAAGGAAGGCACCTGACTAAAACAGTTATCATCGCTATGGGTGGCGGTGCCTTTAAACCACGTCCTCTAGAACTAGAAGGCGTTGAAGGCTATGAAAATATCCACTACCACGTTTCCAACATCCAGCAATACGCTGGTAAGAAAGTGACGATTCTTGGTGGAGGAGACTCGGCTGTGGATTGGGCTTTGGCTTTTGAAAAAATTGCACCAACTACCCTTGTTCACCGCAGAGATAATTTCCGCGCCTTGGAGCACAGTGTTCAAGCCTTACAAGAATCATCTGTATCCATCAAGACACCATTCGTTCCTAGCCAACTCCTTGGAGATGGAAAAACGCTTGACAAGTTGGAAATCACAAAAGTTAAATCTGATGAAACAGAAACTATTGACCTAGACCACCTCTTTGTCAACTATGGTTTCAAATCTTCTGTCGGTAACCTTAAAAACTGGGGTCTGGACCTCAACCGTCACAAGATTATCGTCAACAGCAAACAGGAATCCAGCAAAGCAGGTATCTATGCTATCGGTGACTGTTGCTACTATGAAGGAAAAATTGATCTGATTGCGACAGGCCTCGGAGAAGCTCCAACTGCTGTCAACAATGCTATCAACTACATCGACCCTGAGCAAAAAGTACAACCAAAACACTCTACTAGTTTATAAAAAAAGAACCACGAGTCACATAGGATTCGTGGTTTTATAGTTCATCGGCTAATTTGTTTATCTTTCTGAGTCTGTGGTTGACACCACTTTTTGTAAGGGGAGTGCTGAGACTATCTGCTAACTGCTGGATAGAGTAGTCTGGGTGCTGAATCCGCAACTGTGCTACTTCCTGCAAATCCACTGGCAGATTTTCTAAGCCCATGATATCTTTGATTTTACTGATATTGTTGATAGTCTTCATGCTGGCAGAAACTGTCCGAGCTATATTAGCTGTCTCGGCATTATTGGCCCGATTGAGGTCGTTACGAGTTTCTCGCAAAATCTTAACCCGCTCAAAATCATCACGCGCCTGCATGGCTCCGATGACAATCAAGAAGTCCATAATATCTTCGGCTCGCTGGAGATAGGTCACAGCTCCCTTCTTGCGCTCAAGAACCTTGGCATCCAGTAAAAACTGCTGGAGAAGTGAGGCAATCCCTTGCGCGTGGTCCAAATAAACAGAACTGATTTCCAGCTGGTACTTGCCTGACTCAGGGTCACGAATGCTTCCATTTGCCAAGAAAGCACCACAGAGATAAGCACGACCCGCTTCCTCATCCGATAAAATCGCCTCATCAATACCTGTTTCTAGGCCAAAAAAGGAGTCTGCCAAGTGCAAATCGCTCAACAAATCCTGTACCTTTTCATCTGTAAAAACGGTATAGACTCGATTCTTGCGAAGATTGCTCCTCTGGTGGTGTCGGATTTCTGATTTGATTTCATAGAAATGGAGAAAGGACTCATAGAGGTGACGAGCCAGCTTGGCATTTTCTGTCACGACTGACAAGGTCAAGCCCGAAGTCGAGAGACCGATGCTACCAGACATCTTGATAATGGCAGATAATTCATGTCGGCTTAGATGGTGCTGACCTAGGATTTCTTCTTTTACTGCTACTGTGAAACTCATTTTCTCACCTGTATGATGCGCATCAACTCGTCCACAATCAAATCTCCATCGTGGAAGGCACCCCCATTTTCCAGACGAAGGAAGTTGGATGAAATCACACGCGGAACTTGCTTACAAAGACCAGCAAAATCATGTTCCACCTGCACCAAATATTCATCAAACCGGTTGGAATTCATGTATTCCTGAGGCACTTTTTCGATATTCACCAAGACAGTGTCGATAAAAGGTCGGCCAAGGTGACGATGCAAGACTTCCACGTGGTCACTATCTGTAAAGTGTTCTGTCTCCCCACGTTGGGTCATAATATTGCAGACATAGGCGATTTCTGCCTTGGTTTCCAAAAGCGCCTGCCCGATTTCCTTAATCACGATATTGGGCAAAATAGAGGTAAATAGAGAACCAGGTCCGAGGACAATCATGTCACTTTCAAGAATGGTCTGCACTACTCGACGGCTGGCCAGAGGCGTATCATCGTTGAGGGTATTGGTCACATAGACATGGTCAATCATGCCTGGATGGTCTGCAATATGGCTCTCTCCAGCAACTTCTGTCCCATCCTGAAAGACTGCATGAAGGGTCAAGGGATGGTCACTGGAAGGATAAATCTTCCCAGTTGTATGGAAAAATTTGCTCAGTAACTGCATGGCATTGTAGGTCGAACCCTGCATTTCTGACAGGCCAGCAATAATGAGATTTCCCAACGGATGGCCAGCAAAGGCTCCTGCATCCTCAGAAAAGCGATACTGAAAGACTTTCTCATAAAACTTAGGCATATCCGACATGGCCACAAGGACATTGCGAAGATCACCTGGCGGTGTCAACTGCTGCATATTTTTTCTGAGTTCACCTGAAGAACCACCATCATCCGCCACCGTTACGATAGCAGCGATTTCCACATCTTTTTCCCGCAGACTTTTTAGAATGACAGGGATCCCAGTCCCTCCACCAATCACCGTTATTTTTGGTTTTCTCATGAACGGTTTACCGTTTCCTTTCTTCGGTCTTTGTCGCGATGCCCTTCATTAACAGGCCAATTCTTGGATAAGTCCTGCGCCAAGCGTTTAGCAAAGGCCACACTACGGTGTTGTCCACCTGTACAACCCATGGCAATGGTCAAAACGGACTTCCCTTCCTTTTGGTAACTTGGTAAAATCGGCTCAATCAAGGCCAACAAATGCTGATAAAAGTCTTCTGACTCAGGATGGTTCATGACATAATCATAAACTGGTTCATCCACACCCGTTTGGTTTCTCAGTTCTAGAAGGTAATAGGGATTTGGCAAGAAACGGACATCAAAGACTAGGTCCGCATCAATTGGGATTCCATATTTAAAACCAAAAGACATGACTTCGATACGGAAAGACTGGGCTTGCTCTTGATCTGAAAACTGCTCTGCAATGGTTTTACGCAGCTCACGAGGAGTAAGTTCAGTCGTATCCACCACATTTTGACTCATATTTTTCAAAGGTGCCAAGAGTTCACGTTCCAACTTGATTCCATCTAAAATACGACCGTCTGCTGCTAGTGGGTGACTCCGTCTGGTTTCCTTGTAACGAGCAACCAATTCCTTATCAGCTGCATCCAAAAAGAGAATTTTGAAATCCAAATCATCTTGATTTTCCAACTCATCCAAGACAGCTTGAATTTCTGAAAAGAAAGAACGGCTACGCATATCCACTACCAAGGCCAACTTATGGTCGTCTTCCTTTGTTTCCACCAACTGCAAAAACTTAGGCAAGAGAGCTGGCGGCATATTATCAATAGTAAAATAACCTAAATCCTCGAAGGACTGAATGGCTACAGTTTTGCCTGCACCACTCATCCCTGTCACAATCACCAAATGAAGTTGTTTCTTTGTCATCTTTTTCTCCTTATATCAAAAGAAGTTTGGCAACACCAAACTTCAACTAGCTTATCCAATCTCTGCGATGACTTCGATTTCGACTTTTACATCACGAGGAAGACGAGCTACCTCCACAGCTGAACGAGCTGGAAATTCCTCTTTAAAGGCCGTTTGGTAAACCTCGTTAAAAGGAACAAAGTCGTTCATATCACTCAAAAAACAAGTTGTTTTGACAACATGGTCAAAGTCAGTTCCTGCCTCTGCCAAAATAGCACCGATGTTTTTTAAGACTTGCTCTGTCTGTTCTTGAATCGTTTCTCCAACGATTTCCCCAGTTTCAGGAGAGAGAGGAACTTGACCACTAGCAAACAAAAGGTTGCCAACGATTTTTCCTTGAACATATGGTCCGATAGCCTTTGGGGCCTTATCTGTATGAATTGTTTTTGCCAATTTCTTTTCCTCACAATTTTTCTAAGATTGCATCCCAAGCCTCATCCATCCCTGCCTTGTTGACAGATGAAAAGAGGATAAAGTCGTCACTTGGGTCAAAGTTTAATTTCTTTTTGATTGCTGATTCATGCTTGTTCCATTTACCACGAGGAATCTTGTCTGCTTTAGTCGCAACGATAATAACTGGAATCTCATAGTACTTGAGAAATTCGTACATCTGCACATCATCTGCTGACGGGTCATGACGAAGGTCAACTAGACTGACTACCGCACGGAGATTTTCCCGAGTCGTTAAGTACTCCTCAATCATGCGCCCCCACTTTTCACGTTCCTTTTTAGAAACACGGGCATAGCCATAACCAGGCACATCCACAAAGCGCATCTTGTCATCAATGTTAAAGAAGTTGAGAAGCTGGGTTTTACCAGGTTTACCTGATGTTCGGGCTAGATTCTTACGGTTCAGCATGGTGTTGATAAAGCTAGACTTGCCAACATTTGAACGCCCTGCAAGAGCGATTTCTGGCAGTTCATCCTGCGGATAGTGGGACTTATTGGCCGCACTGAGCAAGATTTCAGCATTATGTGTATTAAGTTCCATAGTCACCTCTAGGCTGTTTCTAGGATTGGTTTATCCGTTCCATCGACAGCTTCTTTCGTGATGCGAACCAATTTCACATTTTCCTGACTCGGTACTTCAAACATGACATCTAGCATGGTTTCTTCGATAATCGAGCGAAGACCACGCGCACCCGTTTTGCGTTCAATGGCCTTATTGGCAATCTCTTGAAGGGCTTCGTCGTCAAATTCCAACTCGACATCATCATAAGATAGCAAGGTTTGGTACTGTTTGACCAAGGCATTTCTTGGCTCTTTCAAAATACGAACCAAGTCATCAACAGTCAATTGCTCAAGAGCTGCAAAGACTGGCAAGCGTCCAATCAACTCAGGGATAATACCAAATTTTTGAATATCTTCTGCGATGATTTCTTGCATGTAAGAGCTATTTTCATCAATCGCTTTATTGTTTTGACCAAATCCGATGACTTTTTCACCCAGACGTTGTTTGACGATTTCTTCAATGCCATCAAAAGCACCACCCACGATGAAGAGGATATTTTTGGTATCCACTTGAATCATCTCTTGTTGCGGATGTTTGCGTCCACCTTGAGGCGGTACGCTAGCGACAGTTCCCTCGATAATCTTGAGAAGGGCTTGTTGTACACCTTCCCCAGAAACATCACGTGTGATAGACACGTTCTCACTCTTCTTGGCAATCTTGTCAATTTCATCCACATAGATAATGCCACGCTCTGCACGTTCAATGTTAAAGTCAGCAGCCTGCAAGAGTTTGAGGAGGATATTTTCCACGTCCTCACCCACATAACCAGCCTCAGTCAGAGCTGTCGCATCTGCGATAGCAAAAGGAACATTCAAGCTCTTAGCCAAGGTCTGAGCAAGGAAGGTTTTCCCTGAACCAGTTGGGCCAATCATCAAGATGTTTGATTTCTGCAAATCCACATCTTCCGACTCTTCACGCGTATCGTGAAAATTGATGCGTTTGTAGTGGTTGTAAACCGCCACTGCCAAGGCACGCTTGGCACGGTCTTGACCGATTACATAGTGGTTCAAGATATGGAGGAGTTCAATCGGTTTTGGAACTTCAGACAAGTCTGCCAAGACTTCCTCAGCCAACTCCTCACGAATGATCTCCTGGGCCAACTCCACACATTCATTACAGATAAAGGCGTTGTTACCTGCGATTATTTTTTGTACTTCTTCTTGGCTTTTGCCACAAAATGAGCAATAAACCATCATATCATTATTCCTATTTGTAGGCATGATTTCCTTCCGTTCTATTCTATACTGTCATTCTATCTAAAATAAGGTCATGTAAAAAGCATGGATACTATTGACCAAATTTGTAAAGGCATTTAACCAGAGCAGGACAGAAAGTCCATAGCGCTTTTTACGAAAAGCCTGTGCTCCTGCAAGTAAGCAGACCAAACACAGCATGGCTGTGAAAAAACCAAATATACTACGTTCCATTAGACTTCCTTTCTCTTGCGGTATTGGATGGTAAAATCATAAGGATTTTTCTCATCTTTGGTATAAGATTTACTTGAAACCGTCTCAAAAAGGGACAAGTCAAAATCTTCAGGGAAATAGGTATCTCCCTCCACCCGAGCATGGATTTGAGTGACAATTACTTCATCCAAATAGGGTTCAAAAGACTGAAAAATTTGCTTCCCACCGATAATGTAGAGATTCTTGTCTTGACCCTGATACCAGTCTAGAACAGACTGGACATCGTGAAAAGTAGCAACCCCATCTATCTTTTCTTCTGGATTACGAGTCAAAATCAAGGTCTCCCGTTTTGTAAGCAAGCGACGCCCCATCCCATCAAAGGTCACGCGCCCCATCAAGATAGCATGATTCAGAGTTGTTTCTTTGAAGTGTTGCAGTTCTGCTGGCAAATGCCAAGGCAGACGATTGTCCTTACCAATCACACCCTCTTCATCCTGGGCCCAAATAGCTACGATTTTCTTAGTCATGCTTCCATCCTTTTCACTGATAGTACTATTTTATCAAAAAACTCGAAAAAAGACTGGTTTGGAATAGCTTACAAGATAGAAAAAATCTGTAAGAAATTTCTTACAGATTTATATATGTTGCTATTGTTTCTTACAAACCAGGTGCTTGTCCAAGTTCTGCGGCAAGCATCCAAACCGTTTTCTCAAGTTCAGCTTTAGCACCAACAAAGATATCGTTTGTCACATCATCACCTTCTTCATCAGTAACATCCAAAGCTTTTTGGAACAGAGTGATGAGATAACGATAAACATCTAGGACACGTTCCAAGCTTTCTTCAACACTACGGAATTCTCCTTCTTCTTCTTCGATTTCACTATGTTGAAGGAATTCTGTCAAAGTAGAGAATGGGCTGCCACCAAGTGTAATCAAACGTTCGCTGATTTCGTCAAGATAGCCATCAAGGCTGTCCATGTATTCATCCATTTTTGGATGCCACACAAGAAAACCACGACCGCGCATATACCAGTGTACTTGGTGCAAAGCAACGTGAGCCACGTACAAATCAGCAACAGCTTGGTTCAATACTTCCTTTGTTTTTGCCAATGCTACTGGCGCTGCTTTTGTCAATGATGTTACGTCTTTTACTGCTTCTTTTTTCAATTCTACCATTTTATTTTACCTCGTTTATTATTTTTTGTAACCACTTCTTAATGATTACTACCTTAGTATACTACTAAGGAAAACCAATAGCAAGCCAAATGACTCACATGAGAAAAGTTGCAATAGACTGATAATTTAAGAATTTTTTAGAATGAAACCCAGTCACTTTCAATCTCTCTTAACAGAGATAAAATAAAGAAAAGAGCATACAAATGTACACTCTTCTCTCAGTTTTACATCTTAATACCAGACGCTAACATCCACACGTCCTCGAATCCCTTTAAGAGAGTCAGATGAAGTATATTGCCATCCTTTTTCTCCTGAATAATGAGGATTGTTCCAATCAAGTGCATCCGTATAGGCTGCTACCCAGTTAACATGTTGCAAAATATCAGGATGATTCAAACGAGTTTGCAAAAGTTGACGATAGCTATAAACTTTCACGTTTTGGTAACCAGCATGCTTCATGGTTTCCATATACTTATTGATAATTTTAACCCAAGTAGCTGTGTCAGTCGGAGCTTTCTTGGCCTTATTTAAATACTCCCAATTTTCAACATCATAATAGATAGGGTAAGACAAGTTCATCTTGTATTTCTTCAAGAGTTCAATAGTCTGCTTAGCATCATTCTCAGCATCGGTCTCATTTTCAGCATAAGTATAGAGGTAAACACCGTAAGGAATTCCAAGACGGTTTAACTCCTTGATATTATGAGCCAATTCCTTGTCCTCAGTTCCACTATAGCCCAAACGAACAATGACTCCATCTACTCCATTATCATCGATGACTTTTTTCCAGTCACTGATACGACCATTGTGTTCACTGACATCGATGACCTTTTTAACTTGATCAGTCCCAACTTGTTCTTCACGATGGTTAAAGAAATAACGTCTGCCATTTCGGTGAACCCAGCCAACATTCAAGTCTTTCTTTTCTTTTAACTCACCTGAGTCAGAAAAAATATAGCGAGCATCATCCATGACTAATTCACCAGTAGCCATAGCACCACTTCCTGTCAAATAATAGTTTCCATGCCACTCATCTTGAGCCATGTATCCCCACTTCTTGAAATAATACCACTTGCCATCAATCTTTTGCCACTCTTGATTTGCATAAGAACCATCGGACTTAAGATAGAAGTAAGACGAATAGGCTGGATCATAGAGCCATTCATTTTGCATCATGGCACCTTGACCATTTAGGAAATAACTTCCCTGCCATTGACTTTTAGCTAAATAGCCCCATTTTTTAAAATAGTACCATTTACCTCCAACAGAGTGCCACTCCTGGTTAGCATAAGAACCATCGGATTTCAGGTAAAACCAATTCTTATAGGCGTTATCATAAACCCATTCATTTTTGGCCATATAACCACCTGATTTTAGGTAGTAATTGCCCTGCCACTCATTTTGAGCATAACGACCGTCTGACTTAATATAGAACCAAGCCTTATAGTAGTTATCAAAAATCCACTCACTCTTGGCTTTGGAACCATCAGCCTTTACATAATAATCCCCCTCCCAGTGGGCAGAAGCAGTGGTCTTTACACCTGCACTCGTTTGAGTTTTATTAGAAGACTGATTTTGCTCTGAACTACTTGAAACTGTCGTTGCATCCTGCGAAGTTTTTGCCACTTCAGTTTCATTTGCAGCGACCTGGCTAGTTGCCAATCCTAGTAAGCAGATACTTGCTAATCCAATTTTTCCAATCTTTGTTTTCAATCTTTCCTCTCCTATAAAAAATGGAACAGACATCTCAATGCTGTTCCACCTAGCTTTTGCTACTGATTATTTTACAAAGTCAAGCAAAGCCAAGAAGCTTTCTGCTTCAAGTGACGCACCACCTACAAGGGCACCGTCAACGTCTGGGCAAGCCATGTATGAAGCAACGTTTTCAGGTTTAACAGAACCACCGTATTGAACACGAACTTTGTCTGCAACTGCTTGACCAAAGTCAGCAGCTACAACGTCACGAACAACTTTACACATTTTTTGTGCGTCGTCTTGTGAAGCTGATTTACCAGTACCGATAGCCCAGATTGGCTCGTAAGCGATAACTGAAGCAGCAACTTGTTCAGCAGTCAATCCAGCCAATGCAGCAGATACTTGAGCACCTACAAACTCAGCAGCTTTACCAGCTTCGTAAGTTTCAAGTGACTCACCACAACAGATAATTGGAAGCATGCCGTTTGCAAAGATTGCTTTTGCTTTTTTGTTGATATCTTCGTCAGTTTCATGGAAGTAGTCACGGCGTTCTGAGTGACCGATAACAACGTAGTCAGTACCGATTTCTTTCAAAACTTGTGGGCTAGTTTCACCAGTGAAAGCACCTGCATTTTCAAAGTAGCAGTTTTGAGCAGCAACTTTAAGGTTTGAACCTTTAGCAGCAGCAAGAACCGTTGTCAAATCAAGAGCTGGAGCTGCGATACCTGCTTCAACAAGATCTGATGAAGGAAGTTTTGATGCAACTGCTTCAACAAATGCTTTAGCTTCTTCTGGATTTTTGTTCATTTTCCAGTTACCAGCGATAAATGGTTTACGTGACATTTCACATACCTCTTTTTTCAATTTATTTTCTATTTATTTTATCACAATTAGACACAGCTTGCAAATCTTACTCGGATTTCAAGCCTGCTTACATGGATTAATCCTTCCAGAGATCCATGGCATTTCGGAAATCTGCCGATACCTGTGTCAACTGAGGATTGCTTGCTTCTCTTTCTGCCCGCTTAGCCTCGATTTGAGCCACACTTTTGATACCTTCATGGCGCCAGTTTCTCAAAATCGCCTGAATGTACTTCCAGTTTGGTTTTCCATTCAAAACAGCTTCACGAAGAGCTTCCTTAATCAAGTCAGCACTGGTGCCATCTTCCTTTAGTGTCTTGGTTAAATCCTCAATCTCAAAAGGAGTCAACAAGCGTCCCAACTCCTGCTGGAAGGTTTCCACCAAATCCTTGAGCTGGTTTTGAGGTGTCAACTGGTCTGAACTTGAATGAGCAGCTCCAAGCAAATTATCCAAACGTTCCAAAGCCAAACTGGCATCAAAAAGCAATTCTATTTCACCATTCAATTCGATCGTTCGATACTGAAGTAGTCCCCTCTCCGTCAGATTGGAAATAGCCTGATTGACATCCGAAATTTCCTTGCCAATCCTTTCAGCAATCTGGCTTGGCGACATTTCATCCAAACCTGTCGTATTTTGCAAATAGAAAAATTGCCAGACCAGAAAATCGTCGCTAGAAGGAAAGAGTTCCTTAAAATGCAAGAGCAGGGCACTCGGTAAAACCAAGTTCCCTGATTTAAAAGCGTCTAAATATGTCATAATTCCTCTTATAAATACCCAAATGCAGATGCATCATCTTCTATCTTTCTCCAGTCAAAAGGCGTCTCCTGATAGACCGCATAGTTTACCCAGTTACTGAAAAAAAGGGCTGCCGATGAAGACCAACAAAGACAAGGAGTCTGATTAACATCATCATCCTTAAAATAATTTTCTGGAATATGTGGGTCTAAACCTGCGTCACGATCCCTAAAATACTCTTTTGCCAAGGTATCACGGTCATATTCCAAATGCCCAAAACTATAAATTTCTCGTAAATCACGACTAGCCAAAATCGAAACCCCAACCTGAGGTCCTTCTGATAAAATCTCGAGATTGGTTTTGTTTAAGACCTCTTCCTTAGAAATCTCCGTGTGACGAGAATGAGGGGATACATAGCTATCGTCAAAGCCTCTAAAGAGAAGATGACCTTCCTTTAAAGTATCCTGAGGATAAATACCTGATAACTTACTGTCCATCTGGTATTTTTCAACCCCATAACGCAGATAGAGTCCCGCCTGAGCACCCCAACAGATATGAAGGGTCGAATAGACATGGGTCTTGGACCACTCGATTACCTGACTGAATTCCTCCCAATAGTCCACTTCCTCAAATGGTAAATGCTCAACTGGAGCACCCGTGATAATCATCCCATCAAAATACTCGTCCTTAACTTCAGGAAAAGTTTTATAAAAGGTCTCCATGTGCTCTGAACGAGTTGTCTTAGAACGGTGGCTTTCCATATAGAGAAAATCAATATCCAGTTGCAAGGGTGTATTCGCCAAATGGCGCAACAACTGGGTCTCTGTGACCATTTTTTGTGGCATGAGATTTAAAATTAAAATCTTCAAAGGACGGATATCTTGGTGGGCCGCACGTTGATCATCCATGACAAAGATATTCTCTGTCCGTAAAATCTCAACAGCTGGTAATTTTTTATCAATTCGAATCGGCATAACCCTCTCCTAACTGTACTCTTTCAGGAATAATTGCATATGTTTGAAGCCAAATCTCAAACACCTAGTCCTTTTATTATACTGCAAGAAGATATAGTTTTCAATTATACTTTTTCTCTAACTAGCTATAGTCTATTTTTATATCCTAATGTAGAGAAAACAGCCCTAGGGACTGTTTTTGATTAATAATGCATCAAAACTTTGTAATCGTAGTCACCGATTTTTTCACGGCCGTTCAATTCATCCAATTCAACAAGGAAGGCACAACCTGCTACAACACCACCAAGTTTTTCAATCATCTCGATAGTTGCCTTAACAGTTCCACCTGTTGCCAAGAGGTCATCTACGATAAGAACACGTTGACCTGGCTTAATGGCATCCGCGTGCATAGTCAAGGTATCAACACCATACTCTTTTTCATAGTCAGCAGAAATAACTTCGCGTGGCAATTTACCTGGTTTACGAACAGGTGCAAAACCAATTCCCAACTCAAAGGCAACTGGACAGCCCACGATAAAACCACGAGCCTCAGGTCCCACGACCATGTCGATTTTCTTGTCAGTAGCATACTGAACGATTTCACGAACAGCGTAGCTATAAGCATTCCCATCAGCCATCAAAGGACTGATATCACGGAAGGTGATACCCTCCTTTGGATAATTTTCAATTGTTGCAATGTAATCTTTTAAATTCATCTTTTTCTTTCTTTCAAAGTTTTTACTCTCTATTATACCATATTTTTTAAGAAAGAAAAAAGAAAAGTTAACTTCAATAATTATCTAACGATTTGACGATTTATGACTAGCCATAGCAATAAAGCCCAAGTTCTTTTTATTCTTATTAAACATTTTATACATAGTTAAAAACTGCTTTCTATTCTCCTTTTTACAAGCATTTACACAAATTTTCAAGGTTCCTAGCCAACCTTCGTCATAAATCATACCCGATAATTTCATTAATGTCATTTCACCAGTCAATACTTTCACATCACGATAACCTGATTCTATCATCACCTGTTCCCAACCATCTTGAGTTAAAGGACCTACATTTACATGAATTGCTTGTGATAATTCCTGTCTGACAGACTCTTTAGCTTCCTTAAGAAGCACATCATGTGTCAAGAGAAGACCTCCAGGTTTTAAAACCCTTAGATATTCCATTACACATTTTTTCTTAGCTTGATCGGCTTGCATAGTCAGCATAGCTTCATTTATAACAATATCAAAACTAGCATCTTGATAAGGAAGTTTCATTGCATTGGCTCTTTCAAAACTGATTAAATGAGCAACACCTGCCGTTTCAGCAGATTTTTTAGCCACTTCTAAAGCTTGAGCATCCATATCAACAGCAGTTATCTTGCAACCAAAACGCTGTGCCAACTCAATTGCTGTAGTTCCCCTATTACACGCAACCTCTAGTATTCTCTTTTCTTTTGAAAACCCTCCTTCCGCAATTAACCAATCTGTGGCACGTTTTCCACCTGGACGTAAGCGTTTTTTCCCCAATTTTGCTAAAAACTTATGACCTGCTTCTGACATTTGAACACCTCTGTTTTTTCTTCATTATAACATAAAATGATATTATCTAACAATTCTAATCTAGTTTTTGATGAACTATAATCAAACGCATACAGTTGACAAAGAGCCGAAAAAACCTGATGAATCGAATGATTCATCAGGTTTAAACAGATATGTTCATTGCAAACAAATCATATTAATTAGAAAGCTTAGTCTTCTTTCTTCTTGCGAGCTACAAATCCAAATCCACTCAATACTCCGAGAAGTCCAAGTGCTGCTAGGCTAGCATTGTCTTCTGTACCAGTATTTGGCAATTCACGCTTACCTTCAGCTTCTTTGACTGCTGTTGGTTGTGCTGGAGTAGCCGGTACTTGAGGTTTAGCTGGCTGTTCAGGCATTGCTGGAGTTGCTGGCTCAACTGGTTGACTTGGTTCAACTGGGGTTGGAGTTTGAACTTTTCTGAAGATATGTCTGATACTTCCATTCGGATCCGTCACAGTCTTCACATATTCATAACCTGGAATTGTTCCTGGCTCCTTAGAACCTGGCTCAGATGGTTTCACTGGATTACCATTTTCATCTGTCCAAGTTGTAATATTTTGGTTGCCTGGATTTGGTTGAGGAACAGGTGAAGGTGTTGGAGCTGGTGGTGTTACTTTTTCGTAGACATGTTCTACATCACCATTTGGAAGTTTCTTAGTCTCTACGAAGCGGTAACCTGGGATATCTTTCTTAGGTTGTTCGCCATCTTCTGTTGGATAGTTTGGAATTTCATTTCCGTCTTTATCCTTGTGACTTGTCTTAACTTTCTCATAA
>JAWFOO010000032.1:0-2006 GCA_032511625.1 Streptococcus mitis
AACTATTAACAGTTTCCATTCATCTTCAAGATGCGCAAGATATTGCTTTCTTTGAGGAACAATTGTCCAAGGCACCAGATTTTAAAGGAGGCAAAGCTATACTTGTTGCTCAAGCCCAAGCCATAAAAGATATTGTGTTCAATAAAGAAGTGAACGACTACTTCGACATTACTGAACCAGAAAGTAAGTTAGCTCGAATCATGTTTTCTTATTATGGCGCCCTCAATGCCCAGCTAAAAGGAGATGAAGCTCGTGCCCGTAGTTTGTTTGAAAGCATTGCCCATGAAAATCCAGAACTCTTTTATGTGCAGGAAGCTAGGAAATATTTAGGAAGTAATAATGTTTCCTAGTACCTTTCGTTTAAATTAAGTAAAAGAGAGTAATCAGATCAAACAAGACTATGCAACAGTTAAATTTACTAACGAGACAGGATTGTGGAAGGTATATCATGGAGAATAGGTTTAAAACTGGGGAAAGAGGTAGTTGCTACAGTTTTTGTTATTGGTACTTTAATTAATGGTGATACAGTTAGTGCATCGACATTTGGCTTTGGAGTCTTGATAGCGATTCTAGTAATTTCGATCGACTTCTTATATTTAAGTTCTACAATGGAGGATAATGGTGAAAGAGATAATAAATAACTATTCGTTGAAAATATCTAGATTTGAAATTCCCAAATTATATAATTTGACAAAAATAGTATACATTTGCTTAATTCCTATAGTTTGCCTATCATTTATAGGCATGGTTGTTGAATTATTTAAAGGTGGGGAAATGAATTTTATGAAATTCATTACTTATACGGTAGTATGTTTTGGGTTTGAGACATTGATTTCATTAAACAATAAACTGGTTAAATTAGCTGTAGATAATATCTTTTTGACAGATATTAATTTCGACAAGCACATAAGTTATTATCGTTATGTAGCTGAACACTCAGTCAAGTCTCAACAACTGTTTAATAATGCAAATTGTATACTAGCTATTGCCCAAGCGACATACTACCAAGGAAAGTTTGAAGAAACACTTGATAATTTGGAACGAATAAATTTTGAGGATAAAAATTTTAATAAGAAATTTGAAATCGAATTATCCAAAACTTACTTTAAGATTCTTTCTCTAATCAATTCTGATAAGACAGAGGAAATTTCGCACCAAATCGATATATTAGCTACATTAAAAGTTCGAACAAATTCTCAGGTTGCTAGGAAGACGAATGTAATAAACATAATAAAAGCTATAGAGGATCTTGTTTTAAATAAAAAATCAAACGACTACTTCGACACCACCAAACCAGAAAATAAATTAGCTCGAATCATGTTCTCTTATTACGGAGCTCTCAATGCTCAGCTAAAAGGAGATGAGGCTCGTGCCCGAAGTTTGTTTGAAAGCATTGCCCATGAAAATCCAGAACTCTTTTATGTTCAGGAAGCGAAAAAATATTTAGAATCAGTGAAATGAGAGTAATATATGAAATTAATTAAAAAAATAGTAAGTAGGGCGACAGAGAATATTCTTCTACAAATTGAGACTATTATTCAAATTAGTGCAGTTGTATCAATATCTATTGGAGCCATAGGAGTTTTTTTAGTTTATCAACCTGCTACAAAAATTTTCGGGCTGATTTTTGTTTCACTAATGTGGCTTCTAATCATCTGGATCTTATACCTACGTTTTGTCCTAAGCAAAGTTATTGTTCTAGTGTTACACGATTCTATTGATCTTAAGCTATATGAAGACATGTTAAGAGTTCAATCAGAAAAATCTATTAAGCCCTTTAGGGCAACATATCGTGAGAATTACCAAATTATCCAAGGTCGAATGGCTTATTTAAAAGGAGATTTTCAAGCTGCCAAGGAAAATATGTCCAAATATGATTTGAAAAAAATTTGGAAGAGATTCAGAACCCCTGCGTTTTTAATATCAAGCTTTGAACTATTAACAGTTTCCATTCATCTTCAAGATGCGCAAGATATTGCTTTCTTTGAGGAACAATTGTCCAAGGC